>NZ_JBLVPW010000003.1:0-268411 GCF_048286715.1 Flavobacterium kochi | reverse complement strand
TGTATCTCCTACCGGCACATTGGTATTACCACCTACATAAGGTTTAACCGTTACGCTGTTTAACACTGGATTATTAAAATCTTTATTCCAGTCAAAATTATATATTTCGCCATACCCGCCAGCTGGATCTGCATGATCATTAACTGATGCCTGCCACAAAACCTTTCCTCTGTCCAGTGCGTTCAGCATTTTATAGCGTTGCTTCTTCTCAGAAAGAACGGAGACACTCGTGCTGTAAGAAACGCTCATTGCTCCACCTTTTGAAGCATTTTTTGTTGTCACAATGATAACACCATTTGCAGCTCTAGAGCCATAAATAGAAGATGCAGAGGCATCTTTCAATACCTGAACAGATTCTATAACACTTGGATTTAAACTGGCAAATACTTCCGGTCTCACAGTAGGAACCCCATCAATCACATACAAAGGCTCTGTATTTCCCAGCGTACTTACCCCTCTGATTAAAATCCTGCTATTTGATCCACTGGGATCTCCGGATTTTTCAACGAATAACCCCGCCACTCTTCCTTGTAAAGCTTGCATAATGTTTCCAGAACTTAGACTTTGACCTAACAATGGCTTTAAATCTACTACGGTAATAGCCCCTGTTACATCTACTTTTCGTTCTTTTGTATAACCCGTTAAAATAAGCTCACTTAATCGTATTGATTGTATTGATTCTGGTTTCAAAACCACATCTATTGATTCTTGTCCATTCACTTGAATTGTTTCAATTGCAAAACCTGCAAAACTAAATATCAAGACAGCGTTTTCATCTACATTGTTAAGTATATAATGACCGTCAAAATCCGTAGTGGCTCCAATATCCATTCCAGAAATCATCACTGATGCTCCAGGAAGTGCCATTCCGTCTTCGGAAGAGGTTACTACTCCTTTTATTCTTATATTTTGCGCCGTAAGTGAAAAGAAGGAACCCATTAAAATTAAATAAAGGATAATTTTCCGTTTCATAATTTAGATAGTTTAGTTAAAATTTAATTGGCTAATTATTAAATTTTCAATTGTAAAATTGATATTTTGCTTAGAAATTGAAAATATTTCAATTGGTCTAAGAAAAATCTCTCTCTCAAAACTGTTTTGCCATTATTGCAAAAAACTTCGATTGGGGCTTTATCAGTAATACCTTATATACATTTTATCAAAACCTTCCGTAATTGGAGCTTTACAAATTTGCTTTGCAAAAACAGCTGAAAAATGATAAATTCCCAAAAATTACTTTTATCAATAAAAAGTC
Source organism: Flavobacterium kochi (assembly GCF_048286715.1). Lineage (NCBI taxonomy): Bacteria > Pseudomonadati > Bacteroidota > Flavobacteriia > Flavobacteriales > Flavobacteriaceae > Flavobacterium > Flavobacterium kochi. Next base: position 267,156 of record NZ_JBLVPW010000003.1, on the reverse strand, counting down.
TTAAAATTCGATTTCCGGATTGTCAATTTTGGATGACTCTATTTTAAATATTTCTAGTCTTCTTTCAATTTGTTATTTACTAAATATTCCAAACAGCCTAAAATGCTTTTAAACATATTGGGTATTCTATTGTTCCTTCTCTTGTAAATTGTTTCATATCCTTACTGTTTTTTAAGATAAGTGGATATACGAATCCCCTTATCATTCATTTCAGCAAGGCTTCCAATATATATTTACATTTAATTTATTATTTACTTTTCTCATTCTTATAAATACATTTTTATGTAGTGGCTGATATAATCTATAAACCGCAGCAAAATTTTCGGCTAGTGAAAAACGATCATTATACTTTTAGCCTTATCAGTCAGTCTTCTCTTTTTTTTGTTTAAAGGATTAGGACAGAGAAACCGCTGTTTACTCGATCAAAACCATCCGAAAACCGTAGTAGTAATACCGGAAGCCAGGCGTCAAGAGACTGCGACTCGCCACACGGCAGTATGTAGAAGCAAGGAACCAGCTACCTCCACGTAGCACGCGAAAACTCCCTGATTTTACGCCTCTTGGATTTGTTTGTGCTCCGACGGAGTAATCTCCATACCAATCCTCACACCATTCCCAAACATTCCCGCTCATATCGTACAATTTCAGTTCGTTAGCACGTTTCTGAGCTACTGGATTAGTTTTAGCACCGCTATTTTCTTTATACCATCCAGTCAAATCTATACTTTGTCCACCACTAAATTTAAAACCTTTGCTTTCCTTTCCGCCGCGAGCGGCATATTCCCATTCTGCCTCTGTCGGCAAACGGCATATTTTGCCCGTTTTATCGCTCATCCAGTCACAGTAGGCAACAGCATCTTCCCAGTTTACGTTTACTATTGGGTGGCTGTCTATCCAACCCCAAGACGGAGGATCTGGCATTTTTCGACCAGTGGCATTGCAATAGGTTTTCCATTGTAGGACTGTGGTTTCTGTTTTGGCAATGCTAAATGTTTTTAGGGTCACGGGATGAACGGGCAGTTCATCAGCTTCGCCAATGCCTTGTTCATCACCCATATCAAAAGTACCGCCTTCGACTATTATCATTTCAGGGTAACTTTGCGCTTTTGTATTAAAAGCAAAAAAGGAGAGGGCTACAAATACGAATAATCTGTTCATTGTAGTTTGTTTTTAAATTAATGATTCGTTTTTATAGATAAAATAATTCTAATCTATTTTTCCAAACATAATCTACCAATTCAAGCTTCTTCAATTTTTCGTTTTCCAACGATAAAGAATCATGGGCAACCATAGCTTTTTGTTCCGTTTCATAAATAGGTTCATCGGTATCCGATATATTCCCATATTTAGTTATTCCCATTTCGTAAATACCTTACCCTATAGGTTCTTAAAAATCTTGATAAAGTAAAATAATACAATTATAACCGCTATCCATTGCGCTGTTTGGTCGAAAAAAAACAAGCAATAGTTACCGTAAATTTCTCATGATTGTTTCTTACGTTTTGGTAATTAAGATTTCTTAAGGGTTATACTAATTGGCTTTAAGTATATTCAATAAAGGACAGTAAACGTAGTTTTTCCAACAACTATTTTTAATCCAAGGGTGCATTGACATTGAGTGGGTATTAGTGCTTCATCAATTACAATACCAACATAAATAACTGACTATTAACAACATTAAAAGAGTTAAAGAAAAATAAACTACAACATTAATACAGTCAAAATTTTATTTCAAAAATATTTTTTTTTATAAAAACACTTTTCTTAAGCCAAATTTTATAAGAAAAAAAACCAAAAAACCGACCTTACGTAAAGTCTACTCAAATTTACGCTTTTCTTATAATTATTTATTAGTATTTAGCTACTATTTAAATTGAGATGTTATTAAGTAGCTATATAGATATAATTATACTACACTAGCATTGTCAAAAAGAAAAGTAAGTCAATAGCAAAATAGCTATATTTTAATTTTATATTCTTTCGGGGAAACCCCATATTTATTTTTGAAAGAGGTGGAAAAATAATTTGGCGAGGAGAAACCAACTGCATAAGCAATTTCTGAAATGTTTAAGTCTGACTTTTTCAGTAACTCTTTTGATTTATCCAGTCGCATATTATTAATATGATCGCTGACACTAATTCCCAATATCGCTTTTACTTTTCGATACAGTTGCACCCGCGAAATAGTTAAACTTCGCGCAAGATCTTCAACAGTATAGGCAGAATTATCCAGGTTTTTTTCAATAAGATCATTTAACTTTCTTAGAAAATCCTGTTCAGAAACACCAAAATCACCACCCTCAATATTTAAAATATTATTGGTATAATAAAACCGTAGTTTCTCTCTGTTAAAGAGCAATCCTTTTATCGATTGAGCCAGTACTTTTAAATTGAAAGGTTTTGTCAAAAAGATATCAGCTCCACTTTCTAAAGCCTTTAAATAGGATTCCTGATCATCCGAAGCGGTAAGCATGATAATAGGAATATGTGACGTTCTTAAATCTTTCTTGAGTATTTCACAAATCTGAAAGCCATTCTTTTCCGGCAAATTCAAATCACAGATAATAATATCCGGAATTAACTCCAATGCTCTTCCAATTGCATCGGTACCGTCAGATGCAAAAAAAGTATATTCTGACGAGAATTTATGAGACACAAAATCTAAAAGCTCCTTGCTGTCCTCTATATACAGAATCGAATATTTATCTTCGGTGTTTTTGGGTTCGACACTTTGAATAAACTCCGAATCCAAATAATCAGGCTCATGAACAAAATCCAGAATTGGCTCTTTAATGATATTTTTTTCATCAAGTTGCCCTTTTCCCAATGGCAATGTAATTATAAATTCCGCTCCGTTTTTCGACTTAATTTCTATTTTTCCTTTGTGCAGTTCGACAAAACTTTTTGATAAATGAAGTCCTATTCCAGAACTATTTCTGTAATTATTTGAACCTTGATAAAAAGCATTAAAAACCTCCTTCAACTCATTTTCCGGAATCCCTATACCCGAATCTTTAAAGTGAATTTCAACGGTACCATTGCCTTCATCTTCTTTTATTACAATCGAAATTTTTCCCTTTTCAGGAGTGAATTTAAAGGCATTTGACAACAAATTAAAATAGACTTTGTCCATTAGATTTCGATCTATATAAACTTCCAGTTCCGGATTGTCAGTTGTCAATGCAAAATCAATATTTCTTTTCTTTGCTTCCCTGTCAAAATCACCAATGATACTTTTCGAAAAATCAAAAATATTAGTTTTTGATGCTCTCAAAGTAAATTTTTGATCCTCTGTTTTTCTATAGTCTAATAATTGATTAATTAACCTGAGTAATCTTCTGGAGTTATTATACATCAGATTAATTTCTTTATTCACGGAAGCCCCTTTATTCTTAAATTCATTCCCCAAAGATTCTATTGAATTCAAGATCAAAGTCAAGGGGGTTTTGAATTCATGAGACAAACCGGTAAAAAAATTAAGTCTTGCTTCGTTACTTAATTTAAGTTCTTCAGAAAATTTTTCAATTTCATTTCTTTGACTGACAACTTTTTTATTGGTTTCTTCCAATTCTTTCTTCTTGCGACGAATTGCTATTCCAGAATAAATATTATATAGCGCTAAACTCAGCACGATTACAAACAAAAAAATCAAAAGCTTTACAAGATTACTCCTAGTAGAATATTTCTTTTCCTGATTATTAATAACCTTTTGTTGCTGCTCAATATCAGATTGCTGAATTGTTATTTTATCGAATTGATTGCTCATAATATCCGCATTAAGAGAATCTATCAATATCGTATTAAGTTTGTTATTTTTAGGAACAATTTCCTGATTAACTATTCTCAAAGCCAATCGTATGGCTTCACTTCCACCTGTTGGATATAAAACAGTTGCTTCTAAAATTTTATCTTTAACAAATTGTATTCCCCCGAAAGGTCCATTAAGTCCGTCTACCCCTATAAATTTTATTTTATTTTCTAAACCTTTACCCTTAGCAATTTTCCATGCATTATAGGCGATTAAATCATTAAAGGCATACACGTAATCGATATTAGGTAAGCTATCTAATAGCTTTACATAATTTGGTTTTGGATGTCCAAAGTCATCCGAATCCAGGTCAAAAACTTTAATGCCAGGATATTGTTTAACAACTTGTTTAAAACCCAAACTTCTTTCTAAACCAGGCGATGTAGTTAAATCCCCATAAATTTGAATCACAGTTGCCTGCCCTTTAGATAATGAAACAATATGTTTCCCGGCAATTCGTCCTACCTCAATATTATCTGCTCCTAAATATGTGGTGTAATTAGTGGTATTTACTTTTCTATCCACTACAATTACCGGAATACCTTTGCTCTTGGCTTTTTCTATTACCGGAACAATAGAATCTGATTCGAAAGGAGAAACGATAATGACATCTACTTTATCTTCGATAAATTTTTCAATATCACGAATCTGTTTTTTGGGTTGACGATTTGCATTATAAATTTTCAGACTAACCTCTGGATGAAGTGACGTTTCTACCTCCATCGCATGGTTCATCGATGTTCTCCAAATATCGTCATCAACACTTTGTGAAAATCCAATAGCAATTTTTTCGCTATCGCTTTCTGATGAATTACAGGAATTTAGTATAGCTACAAAACTTAATACTAGTATGAGACTGGCCCCTCTTAACATAGAATTTATGGATAATATATAAAAACAAGTATACGACATTCAGACCAAAAATCGATTGTTATTACAATTGATTTTTACAGCCAATAAGTATAAAATAATTTACGTAGTTAGTATAGACTTATTTAAAGTTTAAAAAATACTTACCGATGTATTATAATTTCGATCGTGTAGTACTTATTATTTTTTGCAGGGTTACTATCATTTTTTTTAAATATCAAATGATTTTTTACAATTTTAGACAAATATATAAAAATATGGCATTGCTATTTCATTTTATATAATGATTTTCTTTTTAGGAACTTAAAGTCAGTTCTTTTTCGAAAAGCACATATTAAAGATTAAAAAACGGAACCACTTAATCACTCGAAAAGAAATACTGATACGTATAGAAGTTGTGGACCAAAGCAACCCTATTTAAAAAAAATTGATAAGCGTTCAAAACTTGTTTTGCTTTACCCCCATCTTACACGATCAGAAAATGAGCCCTTTCATTCCAAACGCTAATTATCTTTCAAATAAAAGTACCTTCATAGCATATATAGCTAAGGACCTCATTTATTAATTTACTATTCTTCTTTAAAATTAATCATTTTAGCAATGTGCCCGTATAATTCAGGATGTGTTGTTTTAAAAACATCAGGCGTTTCAAAGAAATGTTCTAAGACTACCGATAAAAATTCAAATTGATTTTCATAAGCGTAGCGCCTAAAATAGCCTTTCTGCTGCAGCTCATTATTTAAATTTTGGTCTGTATAATATTGTATTACTTCATTGAATTCATCAAAGAAAATAATGGCACTTGGATCATTACTTTTCAGGCAATGAAAATGCAATACATGAGAGAACTCATGCAAACCAAGATTAATATTATCATTTGATGTCGAATGTCCCAATAAGAAGTCTTCCCATGAAAAAACTATTGCTTTCATTCTGGGATTGAATTCTCCTTTATGATATCTTTGATTTACGGTAGAATAATAACTAGACGGATACACTATTATTTTGTCTACCAAATCCACGAGATAATTTCTCATCCCAAAAGTCAACATCACATAAGTTCCAGCAATCAGTATTTGCATTTGTTCGGTAATGACAATTTCGTTACCTATAAACTGATAATTCGCAATAAACTCTTTCACCCGATGTTCAAAATAAATTTTCCTTCTAGGGGAAAGCCTATTATAAAACGGAAAATCCTTGACTAAAATTCGGCGTTGGTTTAATTTTAATTTCTTTGAGAAAGGATACCAATGAATATAAAATGGCTTATTGAATAGTAAGAGGTAAGCAGGTTCCAGAACCCTAAAAATAATTATTAGAAGCAATAATATCCCAAACAATACGGAAATAAATAGTTGTCCTGCCATATATTTTGTGTTCCTTTTTAAACAAAAATACTCCAAAATAATCAAGTTTACCCCAAATTATTCTGAAGTATTTTTTTTATTCTTGACCCTGATGGTACAGAATTCGAACCTTTTATTGGAAGACTTGAAAATTCTAAATGAAATCTAACTTATTATCCTTGTTTTTTTTCTTGAAGCTTGTAATTAACTACGATTGTCATATTCTACTTCAAAAAGGCGATAGTTTTTTATTTGAAAACTAGGAGTTTACCATTTTAATTAACCCCTTTAGGCTCTCATTGTAATTTTCATTTCCAAAATTTATAATAATAAGTTTTTTTTGCTACGGGTTAAACCCGTATATAATATCTCATCGAATGTGGCTTCTAAATTTGTGAATTTCTTTTCGATTATTAAAAATACAGTTTCACTTTCCCAACCTTTAAAGCTATGTATCGTTGACAATTTGACTGTTCCACTATCCATGTAAAAATGTATCTTTTTATTGTTTCGAATGTTTCTTATTTTATCACTTGAGTTGTCAATGAAGTTTAAAAAATCTTTTAGGGTGGTTTTAAAGCTTTTACAATACCATTCTAATATAGAATCAAATCTGTTAGGGTAAACTAATTAGTTGATATTTATTTTAGTAAGCACATATGTTTACTTTTAATTGTTAAGGTAAACTCATTAGTTGACATATATTTATTTTTGTATACATATTTGTTTACTTTAATTGTATTTTGTAAATAAATATGTTTACTTTTGTGTGAAATTGTAAACAGAACAATCATGCGCAATCAAAAAAAACTACTAATTGAGCAACTAGATAGAAAACTAAAAGCATTTAAGGGGACTGAAAAAGTAATAATTCCAGAACAAGGATGGCTTTATAATATCAGAACTGCATTAAATATGACCCTTGGACAATTAGGTGTAAAATTAAACATGACCAAACAAGGTGTTAAAAAAATTGAAGAAAGAGAATCTGCAGGAGCAATATCAATAAAATCACTTAAAGAAATTGGTAATGCATTAGATATGAAATTTGTATATGGTTTTGTTCCAAAGCATGGAACAATCGAAAATCTGGTTGATTCTAAAGCATTAGAACTTGCGAAAAAAATTGTTCTTAGAACTAGCAATAATATGAAATTAGAGAACCAAGGTAACAGTGATGAGCAAATAGATAAAGCTATAAAAGAATTGGCTACTGAAATAAAACGAGAAATGCGTAAATCATTATGGGATTAGAGTTTATTTATGAAGATGGTCAAACACCATTGAGCGAAGAAGAAAAAGAAGGACTTTTGATAAAATCAATTACTACCCATGGAGAGCTAGATGAACATGAGCAATTAAATATTGAAGAGGCTATTGCATGGACAATGAGTTTGAAACTAAAAAAAGACCGAATACTAACCGAAGATTTTATAAAAGCTTTGCACAAGAAAATGCTCGGCAAAGTTTGGCGTTGGGCTGGTGAATTTAGGAGATCAGAAAAAAAAATCGGTGTGAAATGGATAAATATTGGTATTGACTTGAGGACATTACTAGGAGATACGGATTATTGGATTGAAAACAAGACATATCCTCCGGATGAAATAGCCATAAGGTTTAAACATAGATTGGTTAACATTCATTGTTTTCCAAATGGAAATGGAAGACACTCTAGAATCATGGCAGACATAATAATTGAATCTATTTTTGGTAAAGATATTTTTACATGGAATCATTCAAATATGGTACAGGCAAACGAAACAAGAGCAAAGTATATTAGATCAATTAGGGAAGGCGATAAGGGAAACATTGAGCCTCTAATTAATTTTGCTAGGACATAATAGTAAGTATGTCTAAGTTATTTTTTATGGTAGTGTCGCACTAACTGTGTAAGTCGAAAAGTTATTCTGGAAAATGAGTTTCGAACCAGGAGGATAAATGAAGTCGTGAAGATTATTTATATAATTAATAAGGAGTTAGACCCAAATAAAAATGGGACAAAGAAGGATATTTCTTCTTTGTCCCATCAAGTGAACACCTTGGTACAAAATTCGAACCTTTTGCTTGAAGATTTTCAGATTTTAAGCAAGTTAACAGAGGTTTGAAAATAAATGCATTGGATTGTTTAAGTTTACAGAATTAAATTATAAGACTTATTGCCTAGATCATTAGTGGAAATATTTAAGACAACGACAAATTCAATAACTAAAATGAATGCAAAACTTGATACAATAATTCTATATGTAAAAAATATTAAACTTCTTAAATATTTCTATGTCGAAAACTTCAATTTAAAAGTTGTTGAAGAAGATGAAATTTGGATTTTACTCAACGCAGGGAATGTAAATATTGGGTTTCATAAAATTGGACAAAAATACATGCAACAAATTGAACCCAATCACAAATTTGACAATAATACTAAAATCGTCTTTGAGATTGACGATAACTTAGAACTGATTAGAAAAGAGTTTATTGAAAAAAATATTCCTATGCGAGAACTAAAAACTTTTGACAATTATAACTTTTGGCTTTGTGACGGAATTGACCCCGAAGGAAATGTATTTCAACTGAAGAAAAAGAAAAACCAATAAGATTAAGTTTCATAAAAATAGAGATCGTTTTTAATATACCACTGAAAAACAAACCCCATAAAAAAGACTCTTCTTCCAATAAAAAAGGGATGACTTTTCAATCATCCCTTCCTGTAGACGTTAAGGTATCTCAAATTTTCTTTGAATGAATTAATGTCTAAATAGTTAAGTCTTGTACTTATTTTGACTGATAAACTTTACTCACTATTTTCCACTGGTCTGCATCTTTTACTAATGTAAACATATCGGCAAACTTGTTCTTTCCAAACTGAGATTCAATTCTGGCAATAGCGACATTTTTTTCAACATTTAAATAAGTCAATTCATAATGAGCTTCCATAGGTTCGCTACTGTCAAAGCCATCAAACAATACCTTTATCGGTACACTTTTCAAAACGCCATTCTCTGTCCATGACATCGTTGCTGTATCAGCAAAAGCTTTTGCTGTAATTTTACCATCAGCTTTACGTCCACCTTCTACATAAAAATCTATGGCACGAATGACACCTTCTTTTTCTTCTTTTGTAACTTCCATAACTTGATTTTTTTTAATTGATTTATTTTGATTATTGCATGACAACAATATGCCTGATACTACTACGAGTAATACTGGAATTTTTCTTTTCATTTTATACCTCTTTATTTTGATTATTCATTAAATTAAGCTTCTACTTGAACCCATCCTTCCAGTTTTTCGAATATGGTCATTAATTTTGATGGGATTTTTTTCTCTTGTACTGTTGCTAGTTTAAGAATTGAAGTGATTTTATCTTCTTCTCCATTTTGAGTTAATTCTACCCAATCAGGATTAACAATCAAAGTTCTTCCGATTGCCACCATAGAAACACCATAATCTACAGCTTGATCAGCCATTGCAGGCGTTGTAATGCCTCCAGCAACTAGAACAGGAACTCTGTTGTTAACATAATTGTTTAGTACAACTGATATAGGTTCTTTAGAAAATTCTGAATCAATTGCTTTTTGATTGACAGCATCCAGCAGAGAGAAATGTAAATAATCAATCTTTTCTTCAATCAACTTATCCATTAGACTGAACGTATCTGAAAGTCCATAAGTTTGCTGTGGAAATTCTTCAGGTGAAATTCTGTACCCTATCAAAAAGGGACGATCAGCATATTTTGAAACTATATCTTTTACTTCTCTTAAAATTTCCAGGCTAAGTCGCAAACGATTTTCCAGAGAACCACCCCATTGATCATTTCTATTATTAAAAAAAGGCGATATGAAATTTTGAAGCAAAAATCCGTGGGCTCCATGAATTTCTACGCCGTCAAAACCGGCTTCAATTGCTCTTCTCGTAGTTTCACCAAATGCTTTAATGATTTGCTGAATTTCATTTTCACTCAATTCTTTTGGAAGATTTTCTTTTTCAAAAAGCACTATAGGTCCACTTGAAACTGCACTTGCACTCACCACTTCACCATCTGGAATAAGTCCGGGGATTGCTTTATTACCTGCGTGAAACATCTGTAAAATTGCCGGTGCTCCACCATTTTTTGCAGCATCCGCTAACTTCTTCAAACTGGGAAGAAAAGTATCATCATATCCTGCAAATTCGTGGGTAAAACCAATGCCATTTGCCGTAACGTGTGTACATCCTGTTATTACTAAACCAACACCATTTACTCTTTTCTTGTAATATTCAACTTCCTCATCAGATATAGTGAAGTCTTCATTAGATGCCCAAGTAGTCATAGGCGACATCACAATTCTATTTTTCAAACTAATTCCGTTCCCAAATAACAAGGGAGCAAACAACTTATTATATTTATTCATTACGTTTTTTTTTGAGCATAATTTACTGTGCTGCTTGACAGAATAATTAAGCTCTATTTCTAAAACAAAGGTACAATGACCAAAGCGCAGAGTTTTTTCTAATTAGCTCAAATATTTTGACTAATTAGTCCTTTTTTGAGAATTGGAAATTATGCAATGTGGAAGATTCTCCATTAATAAGATTTGAGATCAAAACCTTTTTTAATGAGAAATTTAGAATAAGATGGAAGACTGTAATTCTAATAATTGAATGCTGTAATTTTTATTTGATTTGATGTAAAGCTTCATCAATCGGAGTATTGCTATCTTGCATTAAAATGACCTTACCAATAGTTGAATTCTTTTCTAAAATTGAAAAAAAGGAGTCTACAACATTAGCAATAGCAATAGAATTAGATCCAGGATTGGTCACATTGGTTTCTATTTTTCTTTAGCCCAATAAAACCTGATGGTGAGAAGCTAATTTATTAACTAAAAGAGATCCAACCCTTCCATTTCCTCCAATAACTAATACTTTCATAAGTTTAATTTTAAAATTATCTACTAACGAGAGATACTTGGTGCCTGTCCGTAAAATTCTTTGTAAATTCTTGAAAAGTGAGAGACGTTTTCAAATCCTAGGGAATAACAGATGTCTGAAACCGACAAAGCAGTAGTTTCCAGCATATCTTTTGCCTTTTCCAATCTCTTTACTCTTATCCAGGTTGCCGGCGCAACATTGTATATATTTTGAAAATCTCTCTTAAAACTTGAAAGACTTCTTCCCGAAAGATAAGCCAGTTCGGAAACAGAGACTGGTGAGGCATAATGCCGTTCCACCACATTACGAATATCAGTTCTTACAGGCTCGTGCAGCTGAAGAATTTGTAAAAACATATTTCGGTTACATTCAGCAACATCATAAAGTAATTCCATAATCTTCAGGCGAAGCTGTCCGGGATGAACCACAGAATGATCAAAAAAGTAAGGTTTTAGAGAATGGGCAAATGCAGCCAAACATTCATTCATTGGATAAACTCCTGTCTTAATTTCTCCTTCAGGTTTTGATACCTTAATTTCTGAGGTCGATAAAAATGATTTTAGAACATCATCTTTGATACTGAACATGAAACTATCGTAAATATTATCATTTTCGGCATTTCCGAATTTATGATACTTTACAGCAGTTGCTTTTTTTAGCAAAATCATATCATTCTTGCCAAGCCTATATTCCTGTTTTCCATAAGTCAAAACAACGGATCCTTCCAATACAATTAAGAGTAAATGCTGTTCTAAATACATGATTCCTTTAACCTCAGTACTGTGTATGCACTGCTCAATTACAGAACAACCATCTAACATCAGGAAGTTTTGCGGAGCATCGCAGCCAATCAAAGAAGTTGGAACTTTAATCATTTTTTTCATACTACAACTATTAAAGTTATAAAGCAGTTTTAATTTTGTTTTGGAATTAATCCTAAAATATTATAAACTTCAGCCACAAAGATACAAGCATTAAGAAAAATATATTTTTCTTTTTAGTTCAAATATTTTGCTCTTTTAGTCCTGAAACAATTCATCCATTTAGTAAGTAGAAAATATTAGGCAAAAATCCTTAGAACTTATACCAAACACATGTATTAAATAGTCCAAATTTGATCTAAAAACACATAACTATACCCACAGATACAATCACCTCTTTTTTGCTTGTGGTTTTTACGATATTAGCAAGGAAATCTTCTACATCCTCCAATGAATTATAAAATTTATTAGAAAACTGTCGTTTGTACTTTGCCCACATTTTTTCAGCGGGATTAAGTTCTGGGGAATATGGTGGTAGAAAAATCAAAACAATATTTTCAGGAATGATTAATTTTTTTGCCTTATGAAACCTTCCGTTATCCAGTACCATTATTTTAAGTTCTTTCGGATTTTCTTTTGAAAAATTATTTAAAAAAACTTGAAAATTATCAGCGTTGCAATGTGGGAGTATTAATTGAAAATGGTCGCCGGTTATGGGTGAAAAAGCCCCAGAAAGCCAAGTTGATTTAAAAACTTGCTGAAAGGTACAAATTGGTTTAACTCTTATAGCGGTAACTGATTTTCCATTTCGAGTGAACAACCCAAAGCGCGATTCATCTTGAAAATACAGGTTTATAGAGTTAAAATCTCCTACCGTGTTTAGTGCTATTTCTTGACAGATTCGTCCGAATCTTTTTTAAAAGTATTTCCTTGATCTTCGTCTTTTTTGACATGGCTTTTGCGGGCTACTTTTACACTTGATTTGAAATTTCTGATGCAGTAATAAAGCAATGTATTATAATTGAAGGTCTTTCCTGTTTCTTTTTCAATCCAATCTTTAAGCTCAACATAGCCTTGAAGTTCATTTTGAGGGTCGTTGAGTTTCGCTTCCAGCATATTGTGCTCAATAGCATTAAAAGACGACGGCTTAAAACCTGTTTTTTGATGCTTCATTAAACCCTCAATACCAGCATTAAGATATAATGTTCTCCACTTCTGAACACTGTTAGGGTCAACCCCTGCTAATTTGGCAACCTCGCGCTTAGAAATTCCCGCTTTTTCGTTTTGCTTCAAAATCAGCAGAACTCTCAAACGTTGGCCAATAAATGGAATAGATTCTTTGAGGAGATTTTTAATTTCTTTTTCGGTTTCCTTAATTACCAAAATTTTCGCATGTGCCATAGTTACTGTTATAATATAGTCCAAATATAACATAAAAAAACCAATTATCAAAATTGGACTATATTATATTTGTGTTTGGTATTAATAACTAATCTACAGGGGAATGATTGGTCAGACCATACTGTTTCGATATAATTTTACCACTAATTACCGTCGCCACGGATATAATACAAAAAAGGGGGTCTCATTCTATAAAAATTACTAACGAAACTATTTTTTTAACCCACTCTTTTAAAACTTAAATTTCCAAAGTTTATTATGCAAATTGAAAAACTTTACAAGGTTCGAACCGTAAAACTCAATAAAAATACTGGTTTAGTAATCAATGAAATTTACCGATGATTTTGTCGAACCAAAAAAAAGCCTGTAAAGTCAATACTTTACAGGCTTTTTGATTTTCTTGTGACCACGGCAGGGTTCGAACCTGCAACCCTCAGAGTCGAAATCTGATATTCTATCCAGTTGAACTACGCAGTCATTATGATACTTTAGTCTGATGATTAACGATTGAGATCCGTGAAGAAAATCGTTAATCATCAAGCCATTTCTCTTAGGTCAATAATTTTTTTACTATTGTAGAAATAGTTTTCCCTTCAGCAGTTCCGCCTAATTGTGCAGCAGCTAATCCCATAACTTTTCCCATGGAAGCAATACCTGAAGCTCCTGTTTCTGCGATGATTTTTGCGATCACCGTTTCTACTTCTGCTTCGCTTAATTGCGCCGGTAAGAATTTTTCGATTACTACAATTTGAGCCAACTCTGGTTCAGCCAAATCCAAACGGTTTTGTTCTGTAAAAATTTTGGCACTATCCTTACGAGTCTTTACCAATTTTTGAAGCAATTTTATTTCGTCCTCTGATGTAATTTCTTCTTTAGACCCTGTTGCTGTCTGTGCCAAAAGAATTTCGGACTTGATAGCTCTTAAAGCTTCTAATGCAACGGTATCTTTGGCTCTCATGGCGGTTTTCATTTCGTCCATGATTTGTGCTGATAAACTCATACTACTATTTAATTTTAATTTACCTATCCAATCTAAAAACTGAATGGCATAAACTGATTACTTTTTTAATGCCCAGGTCGCAGTACAAAGCCTTTTTGAGAGAAAATATATTTTTCCTTGGATTTAAAAAGCGATTACAGAACCTCTTTTAAATTCTTAGAAAAAAGCTTTTCGACAAAAAGCTTGAAACGACAGCTGGACTAAGGCCCGACAAATTTAAAGAAATTTACTGGAATTAACAATAGATTGCTTTCTTCTCGTTATACAAAAAAATAACCCGAAAATTAAATTGAATTTTCGGGTCATTTTTTTTGGTTTGAGTTAGTTAATCTACGTTATCATGCAAATACGAGTTATTAGAACGCAACTGTAAATCGTTGTTGCTGTCTGTCCCCACAGAAATTCTAGAATTTGTATTATTGCTTTGGTTGTTTGAAATGTCTATTCCTAACCTTTTGTAGGCAGGTTCTTTTTCATACTCATCAATTTTAGAAACATTATTATGAAACTTGTAATTGAATTCTTTTAATTTTTTTCTTCTTTCATCCGCTCTCATTCGCAATGATTCTTCGATTGTCATTTCCATAGGAGAAATAGCATCAAAGTCAACAGGCGCAGTTACCGGTGTACTAACTTGTTTCATGGTAATGTTTAACTCTGCAGGAATAACAACTTCTGGAGTCTTCGCAACTGGCTTAGCCATGAAATCATTCTCAGGCTCCATATATTCTTCAAGAGAGTATTTGATAATTCCGTTATCAGTCAATTCCGTTACCGGAACAAATTGAACTGCTTCATTCACTTTGATTTCACGAGTTTCATTTGTCAGTTCAAACAAAACTTTGGTTTCTTCCACTTGTGCTACCGGTTCTGTTTTGAAAAGTGGCAAATCAAAAGAAAAAGTAGTTTGCTCTTGTCTTTCGATAACTTTTGGCTGTACCGCTTTTACTTCTTTAACTTCAGCTACTGGTGAAGTGATTGTAAAATCAATATCAGTGATAGGAGACACTATTTCAAAAGTTACATCCAAATTTTTAATAAATTCAGACATAACCAGTAACTCTTCTTTATTGATTGTTGGCGCCAGCGCAGTTACAACTGGCTCAGGTGCTACTACAGTATCTTCTAACAAATCAAAAACAATTCTTTCACTTGAAGTAGAAATTGGTGCTTCTGTTGAATCAAATCCCGCAACAGTTCTATTGGTTAAATTGTGTACGCTTCTTTGTTCGTCCTCTAATGTGTGAATTATTTTCTTAGGCTCCGTATTAACGATTCCATTTTGTTGTTCTATATCAAAACCTGTCGCGATAATGGTTACTGCAATAGCATCACCAAGAGATTCGTCTTCACCAACCCCCATGATTATATTTGCATTATGACCCGCTTCAATTTGAATATGGTCATTGATTTCTCCAATTTCGTCAATTGTAATTTCGTTAGTTCCAGAAACGATAAGCAACAATACGTTTTTGGCACCAGTGATTTTATTATCATTTAACAAAGGAGAATCTAAAGCAGCAATAATTGCTTCCTTAGCTCTATTCTCACCTGAAGAAACAGAAGATCCCATAATAGCTGTTCCGCTATTAAACAATACTGTTTTGGCATCTCTTAAATCGATATTTTGAGTATAGTGATGCGTGATTACTTCGGCAATTCCTCTTGAGGCTGTCGCCAAAACTTCATCCGCTTTTGAAAACCCGGCTTTAAAACCAAGATTCCCATAAACTTCTCTTAATTTGTTATTGTTGATAACAATTAGAGAGTCGACCTGCTTGCGTAATTTTTCTATACCAATTAAGGCTTGTTCCTGACGCACTTTACCCTCAAATAAGAAAGGTAATGTCACAATCCCTACCGTAAGAATATCTCTTTCTTTAGCTAATTGTGCAATTACTGGCGCAGCACCTGTTCCTGTTCCACCACCCATTCCGGCAGTGATAAACACCATTTTAGTATTGCGATCCAACATTTTTTCAATATCGGAAATACTTTCTATGGCTGATTGTTGCCCAACATCTGGATTTGCACCAGCGCCAAGTCCCTCAGTTAAATGTACTCCTAACTGTATTTTGTTAGGCACAGAGCTGTTTTGCAAGGCCTGAGAATCCGTATTACATACGATGAAATCTACGCCTTTGATCCCTTGTTTAAACATGTGATTTATAGCGTTACTGCCGCCTCCACCTACACCAATAACTTTTATTACATTTGATTGGTTCTTTGGTAAATCAAATGAAATACTTCCAAATTCTGAGTTGCTCATCATTTTATTTGGTTTTTGATATTTATTATTAATTATTGTGTTTTTGGGCACTGCCCTTATTCTGCATTATCTAAGAAATCTTTAATCTTATCAACGTAACGGTCGAAGAAATTTCTTTGAATTCTGTTCACTGTCGAATTCTGTTTTTCATTAGTGCTGCGTGCCTCTTCCTCAACTTCTTCTTCAGAAACCTCCATCACCGGCGCCTGAACTACCGGCTGTCTGTAAACTGGCGCTTTTGGTTGTTCAACTGCATCCATTCTTACTGCACTTTGAGTATTGTTTTCAATGCTGTTCATAACCAATCCTACAGCAGTGGCATACAAAGGACTTGAAATCTCCTCATCTGAATTTCCAGCCAAATGTTCATTTGGATATCCTATTCTTGTATCCATTCCGGTAATATATTCAACTAACTGTTTGATATGTTTCAATTGAGCACCACCACCAGTAAGTACTATTCCTGCAATCAGTTTTTTACGAGGATCTTCGTGTCCGTATGCTTTCACTTCGGTAAAAACCTGATCAATAATTTCAACAACACGAGCATGAATAATTTTAGATAAATTTTTCAAAGAAATTTCTTTTGGTTCTCTGCCTCTTAATCCGGGAATAGAAACAATCTCGTTGTCTTTATTTTCTCCTGGCCAGGCCGATCCAAATTTAACTTTCAATAATTCAGCTTGCTTTTCAATTATGGAACATCCTTCTTTGATGTCATCTGTAATCACATTTCCTCCAAATGGAATTACTGCGGTATGACGAATAATACCATCTTTAAAAATGGCTAAATCTGTCGTCCCGCCACCTATATCAATAAGTGCAACTCCGGCTTCTTTTTCTTCCTGACTCAAAACAGCATCTGCCGAAGCCAATGGTTCCAAGGTTAAGCCTGATAATTCGATTCCTGAACTTTGAATACATCTGCCCACATTACGAATGGATGAGGCTTGCCCTACTACAACGTGAAAACTAGACTCTAATCTTCCACCATACATCCCTATAGGCTCTTTGATTTCAGATTGTCCGTCAATTTTAAATTCCTGTGGCAAGACATGTATTATTTCTTCACCAGGTAACATTGCCAATTTATTTACCTGATCAATCAAAAGCTGAATATCATACCCTCCAATTACTTCTTCGGGATTGTTTCTGCTTATATAGTCCGTATGCTGAATGCTACGAATGTGCTGACCCGCAATTCCCACCACTACATCTTTTATTTTATAGCCTGAATTATTTTCAGCTTCTTGTATTGCTTGCTGTATTGACTGAATGGTCTGAGTGATGTTATTTACAACGCCTCTGGCCACACCTAAACTTTTAGATTTTCCTACACCTAAGATTTCTAGTTTCCCATATTCATTCTTCTTGCCTATCATGGCAACTATTTTAGTTGTCCCAATATCTAGACCTACTGCAATATTCTCTTTTTCCATTATCTATTATTTAGTGCAAACTACTTGTTCCGTAAATCGGAGATCTATCTTTTTATATTTATATAACGAACTATCTAAAACTGCTTTTTGAAAAAAAGCTTTATAATTTTTAAATTTTCGCTCCACATTTATCATTCTACCAAAATCAATTTGATAATCAAAATTTCTATTGAGCATTTTTAAGCTACCATTCGGCATAATTTCAATTCCAATGATGTTTTTTTTCAAAAACGCATCGTCATAGATGGCACGAAATAAGTCAGCTAAATCTTCGTTATTATTTTTATTTACCGCCCCGGATACAAGTGGAACTCTCGCTGTAAAATTAGTTGACAATGGCATTCTATTCCCCTCGTAATCAATATAAAAAGAACCGCCCTCATCAAAAACTCTAGCTATAGGAGTTTTTTGTTTTACTACTGCTTTCAATACCCCGTCAATACTCACAAATACATCTGATTTTTCAATCATTTCCTGCGCATTGATGGTTCGCTCCAGCGTATTCAAATCTAATTTAACTTTTTGAATGCTTGATGCATCTCTTTTATTTTCTATTAACAATTTATTAACCGTTTCCTGCTTAACAAAAGGAGCGTTATCTCCTACAAAAACAATCACCGATTTAGTCAGTTTTCGATTTTCATTTCGATTTGACGTAAACGAAAAAAGAAAAATCACCAACAAAAACATTAGTACTAATCGAATATTTGTCCAATTAAAGAGTTTCATTTATCGCTTTTTTAATGGATGGCACTAATTCTCCGATATCTCCTGCTCCAATAGTTACAATAACGGTAGCATCGCTAGCTAAAATTGTTGCAATTAAATCACTTTTTGCCACTATTTTTTTATTATTATTGTCCATTTTAGCCATCAGCCATTGTGAATTTACACCCTCCATTGGCAATTCTCGCGCCGGATAAATATCTAATAAAACAACGTCATCAAAAGCAGCTAAACTTTTGGCAAAATCATCAGCAAAATCTCTGGTCCTGCTGAATAAATGGGGTTGAAAAATAGCCAAAACTTTTCGGTTTGGATACAATTCCCTAACCGCCTGATGCACTGCATTTATTTCCGTCGGATGATGTGCATAATCATCAATATAAACCAATTTATCCGTTTTAATCTGGTAAGAAAACCTTCTTTTTATTCCTTTGAATGATGCAATGGCTTTTACAATGGCATCGGTTGGGGTGCCGAATATATTTGCCATTGCAATAGCCATTACTGCATTCATCAGATTGTGTTTTCCCGGTAATCCAAAATGCAAATCTTTAATTATCTCGGTAGGCGTCTGCACGTCAAAGACATAACTGCCATCTCCTATTCTAACATTAAATGCTTTAAAAACGGCATCTTCATTTACGGCACAGGTTACACCTTCCAATGGTAATTCTTTCGTTATAAAAAGCTTACTCTTATCTTCCACTTTAGAAGCAAATTCAATAAAAGAGGCTTCTATCGCTTCACTTGTTCCATAAATATCCAAATGGTCTGCATCCATAGATGTAATACAGGCAATATTAGGATGCAAATGCAAGAACGAACGATCAAATTCATCCGCTTCAACAACAGTAACTGTCTTTCCGCTTCCTATCAAATTTGAATTATAATTTTCTACAATTCCTCCAATAAAAGCAGTAACATCAGCACCGCTTTCATGTAAAATATGCCCTAAAATACCGGAAGTAGTCGTTTTCCCATGCGTTCCCGCAACTGCAAAGCAAAAAGTATCTTTTGTAATTAATCCCAGAACTTCCGCTCTTTTTTTAATCAGAAAATCCCTTTCCAGAAAATAATTCCACTCCGAATGCGATTTTGGAACTGCCGGCGTAATAATCACCAAAGTATTTTCCACATAAAAATCGTTCGGAATTAAATCGATACTGTCTTCAAAATGAATTGAAATTCCGCTTGCTATTAATTCATTGGTAAGCGCAGAAGGGGTTTTATCGTAACCTGAAACCTGTTTTCCCAAATTCTTGAAATAACGAGCCAAATTACTCATGCCGATGCCTCCAATTCCTATAAAATAGACGTTATGTATTTGATTTAAGTTCATATTATTGTAAGTCTTAGCCCTATTATCTTTTTCTTTCTATCTGATCAATTTCACAATTTCGTCAACAATTTGTTTTGTTGCTTGCGGCATAGCCAATTGCTTTATGTTTTCACTCAGCTGGTTTTGTTTTCCCTGATCTTTCAACAGGGCTTCAAAAACAAGACCAAATTGAGCCTCTAGCTCCGATTCTTTGAGCATTAAAGCTCCTTTTTTATCAACAATGGCCAGCGCATTTTTAGTTTGGTGATCTTCAGCTACATTTGGTGAAGGAATAAAAATTACTGGTTTCCCAACAATACACAACTCCGAAACTGATGAGGCGCCTGCACGGGAAATAATGACATCCGCAGCAGCATACGCTAAATCCATTCGTTCAATAAAAGCGACTACCTGAACATGCTCTTTATTATATTTTTTATAATCTTCCAAATACAATTTTCCGCATTGCCAAATCACCTGTACATTTTGGAAAAGAATATCTTTTAACTCCTTTTCGATTAGTTGGTTCACTCTTCGCGCTCCAAGGCTTCCTCCAAGAACCAATAGTGTTTTCTTTTTTGAATCTAAATTAAAATATTGAATTGCTTCCGCTTTTTTACTTTCGATATCAATTAAATCCTGACGCACCGGATTCCCGGTCAGAATCATTTTATGTTTTGGAAAAAAACGTTCCAGGTTTTCATAGGCGACACAAATTCTGTTCGCTTTTTTACTCAATAATTTATTGGTAATTCCCGGATAGGAATTTTGTTCCTGTATCACTGTCGGGATACCTGCAATTGCAGCCACCTGTAACAAAGGACCACTGGCAAAACCGCCAGTCCCTATTACTACGTCTGGTTTAAAATCCCTTAGTATCGTTCTTGATTTTAATAAACTTGAAATTAATTTGATTGGAAAAAGCGTATTATCCAATGTCAGTCTTCTTTGCAAACCTGCAATCCAAAGCCCTTTTATTTTGTATCCTGCCTGAGGCACTTTTTGCATTTCCATTTTATCATGGGCACCTACAAAAAGAATTTCGGCATCAGGAAAACGAGATTTTAATTCATTGGCAATTGCAATTGCCGGATAAATATGTCCGCCTGTTCCACCGCCGCTTAATATGAATTTATACTGTTTCATTTTTTTAAGTTACTAGTTCCTAAGTTTTTCCAAATTACTTTTTCTGTAAAAAACCGAATTACTTATTTAAAACTGCGTTCATTGGATTTGTGGCCTTATCCTCAATAGAGTAACTTTCTTCTATCAGATCGTCCTCTCCTAATTCTCTATCGATTAATTTCTGAAGCGCTTCTTCTCTTTTGGCAGCATCTTTTAATTCCTGAGCGATTTCTTCCTCTTTTTTGGTTACACTAATGATAATTCCAAGTGCAAAACAGGTCATCCAGATCGAACTTCCCCCGCTACTTATTAACGGCAATGTTTGTCCTGTAACCGGTAATAATTCTACTGCAACTGCCATATTAATCATCGCCTGAAATATCATCGGAAAACCCAATCCGATCACAACCAATTTTCCAAACAACGTATTGGCTTTGTGTGAAGCAATAACAAACCGAAATAATAATAATAAATATAAAGTAAGCACTCCCAAACCTCCTAAAAGTCCATATTCCTCCACAATAATGGCGTAAATAAAATCGGAAGAAGATTGTGGTAAGAAATTCTTCTGAACGCTTTTACCCGGCCCTAATCCATAAATTTTACCAGACGCGATAGCAATTTTAGCCTTCTCTATTTGATAATCGTCTTCATCCGGTTTATCCGTGCTAAAATTTTCGATTCTACTTTCCCAGGTATGTACTCTGCTAAAAAATCTGGAATCTGGAAAAGCTTTTGAAAGAAGTACAAAAAAAGCGAGAAATAAAATTCCGGAACCAATAATAATTCCAATATATTTTAATGGGTATTTACCAATAAAAGTCAGCATCAATATCATAGAGAAAATCAATGCCGTTGTAGAGAAATTAGCTGGCAAAATGAGTATTAATGTAAAAAATACCGGCAACCAAAGTTCCCATAAAGAAGCCTTGAATTCAATTGGTTCTTCTCTTGTTTTTGACAGATACCGCGCTACAAACATAAACAGCACTATAGATGCCAATGTTGATGTTTGGAATGTTATTCCAATAAACGGAACCTGAATCCATCGACTCGCATTTGCACCGGCGATAACCGTTCCTTTAATTAATGTGTAAGCCAACAATATCCAAACAACAGGCAATCCGACTTTAGAAATAGCCCGAAAATAATGATATGGTACTTTATGAACCCAATAAATAATGGAGAAGCCAATGCATATATGCGCCAAATGTTTTACCAGATAACCCAATGTATTTCCGTTCCCCTGTCCAATATAAGCCAAATTACTACTCGCACTAAAAACAGGCATAAACGAAAACAAGGCCAATAAGGCCACAAATGACCAAATACCTTTATCTCCTTTTAAACTGTTAACTAGTTGTTTCATTTTACTTTTTGTTTTAAATTTTCTCATTTAAACTTTAAGCCTGGAAAGGCTCAAAATCTAAACAAATAAACTTTTTTATAAATTTTTAACGGCTTGTTTGAACTGATTCCCTCTGTCTTCATAGTTTTCAAATAAATCAAAACTTGCACAGGCTGGCGACAGTAATACCGTATCTCCTTTTTCTGATAATCGTTGCGCCATTCTCACGGCATCATTCATATTATCAACTTCAATCATAATGTCCACAACATTACCGAAAGCATCAATTATTTTTTTATTATCCACACCAAGACAGATAATAGCTTTTACTTTTTCGCGGACTAAAGACATTAATTCGTTGTAATCATTTCCTTTGTCAACTCCCCCTACAATCCACACCGTAGGTGTATTCATGCTGTCCAATGCAAAAAAAGTAGCGTTGACATTGGTTGCTTTGGAGTCATTGATATATTGTACGTTTTGAATTTTCAATACTTTTTCAAGACGGTGCTCTACTCCTTGAAAATTTGATAGACTTTCACGAATTGTAGCTTTTCTTATTTGCATCAATTTCGCCACAGAAGTTGCTGCCATTGCGTTTTTCATGTTATGTTTTCCTTCTAAGGCAATATGCTCTGTGTCCATTGTAAACTCTTCCTGATTGATTGAAATTTCCATTTTGTTGTTTTTTATATAAGCTCCTTCGCTGAAAGTTTTTGTCAATGAAAAAGGAATTAATTTGGCTTTAGTTGTATGTGTTTTAAACCATTCTGCAATGGCTTCATCATCTGCGTCATAAATGAGGTAATCTTCCTCGGTTTGATTCATTGTGATTCTAAATTTCGAATCGATGTACTTTTCATATTTGTAATCGTACCGATCTAAATGATCCGGACTAATATTTGTAATAATTGCAATATGTGGTTTAAAATTTACAATCCCATCCAATTGAAAACTGCTTAATTCAAGCACATAAGAATCAAATTTATTCTCTGCTACCTGCCAGGCGAAACTCTTTCCAATATTCCCTCCTAATCCTACATTCAGTCCCGCTGATTTTAACAAATGATAGGTCAGCATTGTCGTGGTGGTCTTGCCATTGCTCCCTGTAATTCCTATTATAGTAGCATCGGTAAAAGGAGCGGTAAACTCAATTTCTGACAGTACTGGAATTCCTTTGGCTAAAAGCTTTTTTACTATTGGCGATTTCTCAGGAATTCCTGGGCTTTTCATCACTACATCAGCATTCAAAACCAAATCTTCAGTATGAGTTTCCTCTTCCCAAGCGATTCCATTAATGACAAGAACTTCTTTGTAATTCTCTTTTATCTTTCCAAAATCAGATACAAAAACATCATATCCTTTTTTCTTCCCCAGAATGGCAGTCCCAACTCCGCTTTCTCCTCCTCCTAAAATTACTAGCCTCATTTTATCTTAATTTTAAAGTAACGATTGATAATATGGCCAGCATTATAGCAACAATCCAAAACCGTGTTACGATTTTACTTTCGTGATATCCTTTCTTTTGATAATGATGATGCAAAGGTGACATCAGAAATATTCTTCGCCCTTCGCCAAAGCGTTTTTTGGTATACTTAAAATAACTTACCTGTAAAACAACTGACAGATTCTCGACAAGAAAAATTCCGCACAATAATGGAATCAACATTTCTTTTCGGACTGCAATTGCAAGAACTGCAATAATTCCTCCAATAGTCAAACTTCCGGTATCACCCATAAAAACAGATGCCGGATAGGAATTATACCAAAGAAACCCAATCAATGATCCTACAAAAGCAGCGATAAAAACAGTCATTTCTCCCGAATTAGGGATATACATAATATTCAAATAATTAGAAAAAATAATATTACCCGAAACGAATGTAAATATTCCCAATGCTAGAACTGAAATAGCGGAAGTCCCTGCAGCCAGTCCATCAATACCATCCGTTAAATTAGCGCCATTGGAAACCGCAGTAATTATAAAAATAACCACTGGAATAAAAATCAACCAAGCCCATTTTTCATACCCGTCACCTGTCCATGCTAATAATTCGGCATAATCAAATTCGTTATTTTTAAAGAAAGGAATCGTAGTTGCCGTAGATTTTTCTTCAACTGGAGCAGGGGCAATAACGGTTTCTGTTGGTGCTTTAAAAAGATCCGATTTCGCTGTATCGGTACGAACGGTAACTGCCGGACTAAAATAAAGAACGATCCCTACTATCAGGCCCAGACCCACCTGTCCCACAACCTTAAAAATCCCTTTTAGTCCTTCTTTATCTTTTTTGAAAATTTTAATATAATCATCTATAAAACCAATCGTTCCCATCCAAAGTGTGGTAACAATCAATAAAACGATATAAATATTATGCAGCTTTGCAAAAAGGATAACAGGCACCAGAGTGGCAAATATGATGATTAAACCTCCCATTGTTGGCGTCCCTGCTTTTTCATTTTGACCTGCCAGACCAAGCTCACGAACCGTTTCTCCCACTTGTTGTCTTTGCAGGAAACGAATTATTCTTTTTCCATAAATAGTAGATAACAATAAAGAAAGCATCAATGCCAATGCAGATCTAAAAGTAATGTACTGAAAAACGCCTGTTCCGGGAACATCTAATGTCTTGTCTAAATATTCAAATAAGTAATACAGCATATTTTTCTATTTATGAAGTTGATCTAATATTTCTTTAACTATTTTCATATCGTCAAAATCGTGACGAACGCCATTTATTTCCTGATACGTCTCATGCCCTTTTCCGGCAATTAAAATAATATCATTTGGCTGAGCCAATTGGCAAGCCGTTTTTATAGCCTGCTTTCTGTCCGTTATAGTCAACGTTTTTTTATAATTCTGAGGGGCTACACCTTGCTCCATTTCAGTAATAATAGCTTCCGGATCTTCGTTTCTTGGATTGTCGGAAGTGAAAATTGCTTTATCACTCAGCTCAGATGCAATCCCAGCCATAATTGGGCGTTTCGTCTTATCTCTATTGCCACCACAACCTACAACTGTTATCAATTGCTCGTTTTTTGTGCGAATGTCATTGATTGTTTTCAGCACATTTTCTAAGGCATCCGGCGTATGGGCGTAATCTACAATTGCTGTAATATTAGAATTTGAAACAATAAATTGAAAACGTCCTGAAACACTTTCTAAATCTGATAACAATCGAAGCACTTCCATGCTTTCCATCCCTAATTCAATCGCAGTTCCATAAATAGCCAATAAATTATAAGCATTAAACGTCCCTATCAGTTTCACCCAAACTTCATTTCCATTTATTTTCAACAACAAACCTGATAATTGATTCTCAAGGATTTGTGCTTTATAATCGGCGTAGGTTTTTAAAGCATACGTTCGTTTCTTTGCCACAGTATTCTGCAACATCACCTGTCCATTTTTATCATCAATATTGGACAATGCAAATGCCGTTTTCGGTAAATTATCGAAAAACGATTTTTTTACATCTCTATATTCTGCAAATGTCGGATGGTAATCCAGATGGTCGTGAGACAAATTGGTAAAAATACCGCCTACAAAGTGTAATGCTTCTGTTCTTTTTTGATGAATCCCATGAGAACTCACTTCCATAAAACAGTATTCAACACCGCTCCCCACCATTTCTTTTAGATAATGGTTTATTGTAATCGAATCAGGAGTGGTGTGCGTTGCTTTATATTCGAGATCATCAACCAAAATTTTCACTGTGGAGAGTAACCCGACTTTAAACCCTGCTTTTTTAAACAATTGATACAGCAAAGAAGCTATTGTCGTTTTACCGTTCGTTCCGGTAATTCCAATTAATTTTAAGTTTTGAGAAGGATCTCCAAAATAATTTGCAGCCATAAATGCTAAGGCCGAATTCGTATCTTTTACCTGAACATAGGTAATTCCTTTTGCAATATCCTTCGGAAATGTATCGCAAATAACTGCCACCGCTCCTTGCTGAATCGCTTTTTCTATAAAGTCATGTCCATCTGAAATGGAACCACGAATAGCAATAAAAACATCATTAGCTTCGATTTTTCTAGAATCGAAATCCATTTTGTTTATAGCGATATCCGTCGAACCTTTTACGGCTTCGATAGCTACTTTATACAATATGTCTTTTAAGATTTTCACGATAATTCTAATAAAATTGTTGTGTTTCTAACTATATTTTGTCCAGCCTGAAGCGATTGTTTTTTCACTTTCCCAACGCCGATAGCTTTTACTTTTATCCCTAAATTTTCCAATAAGGCCACTGCATCCATTCCTGACATCCCTTTAACGTTAGGAATTAACTGCTCTTTCTTTTGCGACTTAACAAAATAAGAATCGTAATTGCGTTCTTGTTTTTGTATTTTTCTATCTAAATTTTTAATCTCATTGGTTGAAGGAGCATCGGTAAAAATCTTTTGTGCGATACGTTTGAAAACCGGACCTGCCACATCTGCTCCGTAATAATTATTTAAAGCAGTACTGGGTTTGTGTACCACAACTATACAAGAATATTTAGGATGATCTGCTGGAAAATACCCAACAAATGATGATGCATAATATTTACCTGAACCGCCGTCTTTTGCGTAATTTACCGCAGCTGTTCCTGTTTTTCCGGCCATGGAAAAATCTTTAGAATAAAGCTTAGAGGCTGTACCTTTTTTAACAACATTCAATAAGATCGCTTTCAATTTCAAAATAGTTTCCTGCGAACATATTTTAGGATTCAAAACTTCCTTATCGTATTTTTTAATTGTTTTGTTCCATTCTTTAATTTCAGAAACAAACTGGGGTTTAACCATTTCTCCATTATTGGCAACCGCATTATAAAAGGCTAATGTCTGCATTGGCGTAATAGAAACTCCATACCCAAAAGCCATCCAGGGAAGTGAAATATTGGACCAGTTTTTATCACTCGGTTGCGGAACATAGGGACGACCTTCCCCTTTGATCGAAAGTCCCAAAGGTTTATTTAATCCAAAATTATTAAGATGATTTACAAATTTTGAAGGCTCATTTTTATAACTATTATAAACGGCTTGAACCATGACCGTATTCGATGAAAGTTCAAAACCTCTTGCTAAAGAAATTTTCCCGTAACCCCCTTCATGTGAATCCCGAACTTTTCTTCCAGAGTAAACCACAACGCCACCTTTACTATCATAAACCGCACTGGTATCCACTTTTTTATCTTCAAGAAGCGCCATTAAATCCGTTAATTTATAGGTAGAACCTGGCTCGTGAGATTCCGCAACCGCATAATTGGTTGTTTCGTAATACGTCCCATCAGTACCTCTTCCTAAATTTGAAATCGCTTTCACATGACCTGTATTGGTTTCCATTACCACTACGCAACCATGATCTGCCTGATATAATTCCAGCTGTTTTAGCAAAGCATGATGTGCAATATCCTGAATATAAACATCAATTGTTGAGACAACATCATAACCATCCTGCGGATCAACTTCATTGATATCACGGATCGGTTTCCACTGTCCTTTTGCGATTTTTTGTTTTAAAATTTTCCCGTCTTTACCGTTCAGATACTTTCTAAAAGCCCATTCAATTCCTTTTCCATCGAGTGACACACCTTTAGAAGTTCTCTCATAACCAACGGTTCGTTCCGCAATTTTACCTATCGGATGTTTTCTTACGGTTTCCTGTTCGATTATAATTCCACCTTTAAAAGCGCCCAAATTAAATAAAGGAAACCCCTTTATTTTAAAATACTGGGTATAGCTTAAATTGCGTGCAACTAAATAATATCTATTCTTGTTTGCTCTGGCTTTTCTCAATTCATTTTGGAAAAAATTGGAGGGCTTTCCCAGAACTAAAGCCAATGAATCTGACAATGACTTAACATTTTTTTCGAATGCTTCTGGTTTTGGAGCCACGGCATCAAATCGAATTTCATAATTAGGAATAGAAGTCGCCAAAAGACTTCCGTCAGCAGAATAAATATTGCCTTTATTAGCAGGAATAACAAAATTTCTAACGGTTCTTTCTTTGGCTAATTTTCTATAATAATCACCCTCGACCCATTGAATATTAGTCAATTTTACAGCAATCGCAATGGCCATCAAAAAGATAGCGAATGCAACCAGATAAATTCTGTACGATATGTATTTATCTTCTACTGCCATATTTTTTTGAAAAAGCTTTTTTCTTCTTCTTTTTTAACTTTGATTTTAACTGGAGGAACTGTCGATGGAAAAATTTGTTTTTCCACCATTTTTTCAGAAACAGTCGATTCCATTTTTAATTTCATTAATTCAGAACGTCTGTCAACAAATTCAGAACGCAACTCTTTGACCTGATTGGTCAACTCGGCAATCTTAAATACTTTTTGCTCAAACCGTTGTGTATTAGCAATCATAACAATCGCCAAAACAATTACAAAAACGATGAATCGCCAGTTTTTAACAGCGTCATCATCGATGAGAAATCTAGCCTTTAACAGACTGTAAACTCCATTTTTCATAACCAATTATATCTTTTCAGCTATTCTTAATTTGGCACTCCTTGCTCTATTATTTTCTTTTATCTCAGCGTTATCCGGCACAATTAATTTTCCTACAGTTTTAAACGGAACCGAAAAATTACCAAAAAAATCACGCTCCGGTTCGCCTTCAAACATTCCATTTTTCATGAATCTTTTTACTAGTCTGTCTTCTAAAGAATGGTAAGAGATCACACTTAATCGACCACCTGGATTTAATATCTCTAAGGATTGCTCCAAAAATTCTTTCAAAACATCCATTTCCTGATTCACCTCAATACGAATGGCCTGATACATTTGAGCCAGGATTTTATGGCTTTTATGAGCCGGCAAAAAACGGCCTAAAACCATTTTTAATTGCTCCGTATTTTTAATAGGTTCAACTTCTCTTGCTTCCAGAATCACTCGTGCTATAGCGGGCGCATTTTTTAATTCACCATAATCCAAAAACACCCTTCTTAAATTAGCTTCATCATATTCATTGACGACCCGATACGCATTCAAATCATTTTTCTGACTCATTCTCATATCTAATTCTGCATCAAAACGAGTAGAAAAACCTCTTTCCGCAACATCAAACTGATGTGATGAAACACCTAAATCAGCTAAGATTCCGTCAACACTTTTCACCCCATAAAAACGCAAAAACCGTTTTATAAAACGGAAATTTTCATTGATGAGAACAAATCTTTCATCTGGCAAGGCATTCGCCAAAGCATCTTCATCCTGATCAAAAGCAAACAACTTTCCGCATGGCCCCAATCTTTTCAAAATTTCTTTTGAATGGCCTCCACCACCAAAAGTTACATCTACATAAATGCCGTCTGGTTTAATATTTAAACCATCTACTGATGCCTGAAGCAAAACCGGATTATGATATTCCATTGTCGTCGTCATTTATATTTCCCATTACTTCCTCTGCCAAATCTGCAAAATCAACATCTTCACCATTTATTGATTTTTCGTACAAATCTTTATCCCAAATCTCAACAATATTCACTGCCGATGAAAACACTACTTCTTTAGCAATACTTGCAAAAGCCACTAAATCTTTAGGCACTAACAACCGACCTAAAGCATCAATTTCAACCACCTTTACCCCAGCGGTAAACCTGCGGATAAAATCATTGTTTTTCTTTACAAATCGATTCAGTTTATTGATTTTTTGCATCATCAGATCCCACTCCTGCATAGGATACAACTCTAAACAGGGCTGAAATACGGAACGCTTCAAAACAAAACCGTTTTGAAGAGAAGAAGCCAATTGCTTTTTCAAAGGCGCTGGCAACAGCAACCTTCCTTTGGCATCAACTTTACATTCATATGTTCCAATAATTGTATCCAAGTAAAAAGTTTAAAAGATGTTGAGCAAAAATATAAAAAATATTACCACAATTTACCACTATATACCACTTTGTTAATAAGTTTAACCACTTTTGAATAAAAACCCTTAATTTTTGGACAATCAGAACGTTACCTTCATTCCATTTTATTTGTAAGAAAGATAATGTTATAAAAAAAAGGAGGCTAAACACAATGAAATTTCGATTTAAAATACTACTGCGAAAAGTGAAATAATTAAAATCCAGAATCAAAAAAAGTAAAGAAAAAGAGACGCATTTTTACATCAGCTGCTATTATTTTACAATTAAAAATTGTTGTAAAAATTCTTTTTTATTTATTAAATCCTATATTTGTCGAAATTGAAAATCCGGATTCAAAAAAAATGGAAAAACACTATAAAAAAGAAGGTAGATACAGCTATTATGAAGCTGGTGAAGGAACTCCAATTGTAATCTTACATGGACTTATGGGAGGACTTAGCAACTTTGATGCTGTTGCACAGTACTTTTCTACAAAAGGATACAAAATAATCATTCCAGATTTACCGATATACAGTCAGAATATTTTAAAAACGAATGTAAAAAGTTTCGCAAAATACGTTAAGGATTTCATTACATTCAAAGGATTAGAAAGAGTAATCCTTTTGGGGAATTCATTAGGTGGTCACATCGCTTTGTACCATACTAAAATGTATCCTGAAAAAGTATCCGGACTTGTAATTACCGGAAGTTCAGGGCTGTATGAAAGCACCATGGGCGATAGCTATCCAAAAAGAGGGGACTACGAATATATCAAGAAAAAAGCTGAGGACGTATTTTATGATCCAAAGATAGCGACAAAAGAACTTATCGATGAAGTTTACGAATCAGTAAATGACAGAATAAAATTGATAAAAACACTGACGATTGCCAAAAGTGCCATTCGTCATAATATGGCAAAAGATTTACCAAAAATGCATGTTCAAACCTGTATTATTTGGGGAAAAAATGACAAAGTTACCCCGCCTGATGTTGCGGAAGAGTTTCACAAATTATTACCTAATTCAACTTTATACTGGATAGACAAATGTGGCCATGCTGCTATGATGGAACATCCGGACGAGTTTAATCGTCTGTTAGAGGATTGGCTAACCCATACCCATTTAGCAGTACACTAATCTTAAAAGAAGAATTTTTTACACCTAAAAGAAATGAAAATTAATACCGCCGAATTTATTATCAGTAATTCCGATGTGGCCAAATGTCCCAAAGACTTTTTGCCGGAATATGCTTTTATAGGCCGATCAAATGTTGGAAAATCCTCGTTGATAAACATGCTGACGAATCAAAAGAAGTTAGCTAAAACATCTGGAAGACCAGGAAAAACACAGCTGATTAATCATTTTTTAATCAATAGTAATTGGTTCTTGGTCGATTTACCCGGTTATGGCTACGCTAAAGTTTCTAAAAAAACGAAATCTATTTTTCAAGAATTCATTACGGATTATTTTG
Organism: Flavobacterium kochi; assembly: GCF_048286715.1. Taxonomy (NCBI): domain Bacteria; kingdom Pseudomonadati; phylum Bacteroidota; class Flavobacteriia; order Flavobacteriales; family Flavobacteriaceae; genus Flavobacterium; species Flavobacterium kochi. The sequence continues at coordinate 235,515 of NZ_JBLVPW010000003.1, read as the reverse complement.
AAACCAGAGAGCAACTGGTGTGTGCTTTTGTTTTGATTGATATTCGTCATGAGGCACAAACCATAGATATCGAATTTATGTCTTATATGGGCGAAAGCGAAATTCCTTTTTGCATCGTTTTCACCAAAGCTGACAAGATCAGCAAAGTAAAAATCGATTCCCATATTGCAGCATACAAAAAGAAAATGTTTGCAAACAACTGGGCCGAAATGCCTCAGTATTTTGTTACTTCTGCTACAGAATCGACCGGAAAAGAAGAATTATTAAGCTATATTGATGAAGTAAATCAGGAAGTCTTCAAAAACAACAGCCAGTTTTAGAAAACACTACTGATCCCCTTTTAAAAATAAAAATCCCAAAACTTACTACAATTAGTTTTGGGATTTTCATTTGGAACAAAACTTTACTTTATTTCGTTAACTCCAATTTTTCGGCAAAATAATCACAGAAATCTTTCATGGTGTCCGCCATTTTCTCATCATCAGTAGCACGTTTGAACGTTTCAGACATAGCAACCAAAGTTTGATGAAAGAAAATTTTCATTTCATCAACCGGCATATCTTTAGTCCATAAATCGATACGCATCGTTTCTTTTACCTTACTGTCCCAAATGGACAGCATAATAGCTTTCGCTTCTTCCTGATCCACTCCACCGTCTTTGGCAGACCACATTAATTTTTCCGGAACACGGTTATCGTCTAATTCGATTAGAAACTTAATTTCTGAGGTATTTTGATTTGACATTACTTTTTAGGTTTGTATTTTGATTTCATAAATATTTCTTTGGCATCGGTTTTCAACAAATCAGCTATAGGCACCTCATTATTTTTCATATAAGACCGTACCATCTGCCAACCTATCCAGGCACCTACCTGTCCTGGCGATTCATTATCAATTTCCAAATAAAACTTAGAAAATGGGGCTGGATTAATAAATCGTGGCATTAGCTTTTGATCATCACTATAGAGCATTTCTTTTTCGATAAAATAACGCCACATGTAACTTTCATTCTCTTCACACCATTTAATTTGTTCAGGAGTATATCCCATTTTTTCTGCATCACTGTAATTTGGCAAAAGTAAGTCTTTTAAATACAACTGTTTCCCAAAATAAATCATTTGACTTAGCATACTTTTATCGGCAACAGGAGCAATTTTACGTGATGAAAAACTCGAAACTACATCCGGCATGATCTGTCTTTGCTCAAAATTTTGTTTTATATAATTTGGAAATTGATAAAATTTATGATTTTTTCCCAAATACAATTCAAGCGAAATAATTACCAGACTATCGGCATAAATCACTTTATTCTTATAATCCATTTCAGAGATTACAGTAATAACTTTTGGCGTTTTTGTCTGAGGAAAATAATATTTAATATGCTTAAATAGTGATTCTAGTTCAACTTTCACAGGTTCAAAATCAGCATACTTTTTTTGAACTTCAGTATACAACTCTTTCCATATCGGATCCTGCATTTTATTTAACCATACACTGTCGTCATTTCCTGCCGGAAAAAAGAAAGGAAACTCTTTCTTTACTTTTTCTAAATCTTTCGGGGAAGTTTCAAAAAATATTTTGTCAAAGCGCACAACTTTGAGTTCTAAAGGAATTGCAGCAACGGCATTTTCTATCTTATTTTTTTTCTCACAGGATAAAAAAAAGAGACAAAAGGCTACAAAAAATAGATTTTTTTTCATATTTATTAATTAAATTTGTTTCCTAAGAACAAAGGAAACGAATGGCAACTACTTTAGTTTGCAAATATACATTCCTGCTTTTTAAAACGTAAACTATTATGACTAAAAAAAGTACAATTCAAGTCGAAAAAGTGAATGCTCATATAGTAAATTGGTTAAAAACTTATGCAGAAAACGCCAAAGTTAACGGATTTGTCATCGGAATTTCAGGAGGGGTGGACTCAGCAGTCACTTCTACATTGTGCGCACAAACCGGATTACAAGTTTTATGTGTTGAAATGCCGATTCACCAGCCGCATAGCCATGTCACTCGTGGTCGTGAACACATTGAACAATTAAAAAACAGATTTCCAAATGTATCAAGTGTTGAAGCCGATTTGACTTACGTTTTTGAAAGTTTCAAAAAAATAGTCCCGGATAATGTTGACATACATAAGCTCCATCTATCTCAAGCTAATACACGCGCACGTTTACGAATGACCACCTTGTATTATTTCGCCGGTATTTATGGCTTATTAGTTGCTGGCACAGGAAATAAAGTAGAAGATTTTGGTATTGGTTTTTTCACTAAATACGGTGATGGCGGAGTCGATTTGAGTCCTATTGCCGATTTAATGAAATCTGAAGTTTACAGTTTAGGAGCTTATTTAGAAGTTCCTGATTCGATTTTAAAAGCATCCCCGTCTGACGGATTATTTGGTGACGAAAGAACTGATGAGGATCAGTTGGGAGCCAGTTATGATGAGCTGGAATGGGCAATGAATCAGGATGAGTCAGGAAAATCAGTAAATGACTTTACGGGCAGAGAAAAGGTAATTTTTGAAATTTACAAACGATTAAATTCTGCCAACAAACACAAAATGAATGCAATACCAGTTTGCTTAATATAAATTTCTAAAAAAAACCATATTTTATATTGATTTTCAATTAATTACAGAATTTTTTTATTAAATTTACTATCCAAAAGATAAACAACACTTAAACAAATTAAATACCATGATTAAAGTATGTTTAGCCGACAATTATCCCGTAGTGCATTTTGGAGTAAAATCTTACTTTAAAGATCATGCTGAAATTTCAATAGTTGCCAACGTTGGTAATTTTTTGATGGTTCGGGATATACTGCTTACCAAAGAGATTGATGTATTAATTTTGGATTTGGAATTAGAGGGGCTTTCAAGTATTTTTGAAGTAAAATCAGTTTTAAAAAACTTTCCAAAAACAAAAATTATTATATTCAGTGGTCTTTCTGAACAAATTTATGCACCAAATGCTATAAAAGCTGGCGTTTCCGGGTTTATTCACAAAAAAGAAAAACTGGAAACTTTAGGGATTTCTATTATCAAAGTACATCAAGGAAAGATAATTATCAACGAAACCGTTAAGAAAAACCTGGCATTAATTGCAAAACAAAGCAAAAGCGAACGATTGTATCGAAAGCTTTCCAACCGTGAGGTAGAAGTATTACGCTATTTAAGTGATGGAAAAAAGAATCATGAAATAGCAGAAATTCTAAAACTCAACGAAAAAACAATCAGTACTTACAAATTAAGATTGTTAACAAAACTAAATGTTACCAATTTAGTGGATTTAGTAAACAAAGCAAAAACATTAGAAATTGTTTAGTAATACCTAGACATTACTCTTCCTAATTTTTTTGAAAACGAATGGATTAACATATTGTAATCCATAATCATAGAGATGGGCTCTGTATTATCTGAATTTACGTCCGATAACACAGAGCTTTTTAATTCTTCAATGATTCTGCCTACTAAATACCATCGCAAGCTTAAAATAGTCTCGGAAACATTCTGAACTATTGTATCGTTTTTCGACTTTGGAAAAATATTCTGCCCTTCCCAATTGTGTAAAACAACCCTTTCATCTTCCATCAAAATATCAGTTACCTCTTGTGCAAAATCTGATTGCAAATGCATCAAATATTGCTCTAAACTAAAGTTTTCATTCTGATGGTAGAAATTTATTAAATCATTGAATATGTCCCGAAACAACGGATTGGCTAATTCAACCTCATCTTCCTGTAAACTCAAATAAATTCTCTGATAGACTTTATATTCTTTTTTTTCTAAAACATTCTCAATTTCACCATCCTCATTGGTCTTCAAAAAAGTATCTTCAAATTCTTCTGTTTTATTTCCGTACAATAAAAGAATCTCGATAATTTTTCGCTCTAAACGATAGAGAATATCAACTTTTTCAGCTTCAGCCGGATTCTCATCTTTTACAACCTCAAAAGCGTTTTGCTCCTGTTTTTGCTTTTTCCCAACCTCAGAAACATCTTTTTGAACTAACTGCGCTAAAGTACTAACCAGAACCTGCTCCGAAATATCCATGATTCGGGAACATTCCTGAATGTAAATTTCCCTCTGAATACGATCCGGAATTTTAGAAATACTCAAAACCATATCCCGGATTAAATCGGCTTTTTTTATGGGATCATTCTTGGCTTCATTCATTAAAAGCGACGCTTTAAACTGAATAAAATCTTTTGCATTATTTTCGAGATATAAAACTAAATCATCATAAGATGTCTTTTTGGCAAAACTATCGGGATCCTCCCCGTCAGGAAAAGCACATACTTTCACATTCATTCCTTCCTCAAGAATCAAATCGATTCCTCGAATTGACGCACGTAAACCCGCTGCATCCCCATCAAAGAGGACCGTAATATTTTTTGTCAATCTGTTAACTAACCGGATTTGGTCTGGTGTAAGAGCTGTTCCGGAGGAAGCAACCACATTCTCAATTCCAGCCTGGTTGAACTGAATCACATCCGTGTATCCTTCAACCAAATAACAGTTGTTAAGCTTAGCAATTGATTGTTTGGCTTGAAAAATCCCATAAAGAACTTTACTTTTATGGTAAATGTCACTTTCTGGAGAATTCAGATATTTTGCTGCTTTTTTATCATTAGTAAGAATACGGCCTCCAAAACCCAGCACTCTTCCAGACATACTTTGTATCGGAAACATAACGCGTCCTTTAAAACGGTCAAATGGTCTGTCTTCTCTGGCAATTGTCAAACCGGTACTTTCAAGGAACTCTAATTTATATCCTTTCCCTAAAGCTTCTTTAGTAAAAGCATCCCAGGTTTCCGGAGAATAACCCAATCCAAATTTCTTTATGGTTTCATTGGTAAAACCTCTTTCTTTGAAATAAGAATACCCAATGGCTTTGCCTTCTTCAGAGTTCAAAAGCGTATCATGAAAATAGTTTTTTGCAAATTCCGAAACCAGATACATGCTTTCCCGAACATCAGTATTGGCTTTTTCTTCATCAGTCTGCTCCGTTTCTTCAATTTCGATATTGTATTTTTTGGCTAAATAGCGAATGGCTTCCGGGTAGGTAAAATGTTCGTGTTCCATCAAGAAAGCCACTGAATTCCCGCCTTTTCCGGAACTGAAATCCTTCCAAATTTGCTTCACGGGAGAAACCATGAACGATGGAGATCGCTCTTCCGAAAAAGGACTTAATCCTTTGAAGTTACTTCCGGCACGCTTTAATAGTACAAAATCACCGATAACCTCCTCTACACGAGCAGTTTCGAAAACGATATCTATAGTGGCTTTTGAAATCAAAATTTATATACTATTTAATAATTGAAAAGGGTACAAAAATACACAAATCAAAATTCATAATTCACTATCTAAAATAAAAAAAGCGCCTCTTTCGAAGCACCTCTTAAAGTATAAAACTAATTCAAACAAATTTTAATTCAAATCGAAACGCAATCCTAAAGAAACGTTATTTTGTTTCACCACATTGTCTTTAAACAAAGGATTCAAATCATATTTCAAATACAAACTGGTTTCTTTATAACCAATATAAGTACTCAAGCCATAAATAAATTTATTGGTATTGAAATCGCCTTTGGTTCTTTGCACTGTTTTCAGATCATTATCATCATAGGTGATAATTTGCTTTGATTTCAAGTTGATACCGGCATAACCACCTAAACCAAGACGAAAACTTTGATGTGTTTTAAAAAATGGTTTGTCCTCTTTCATTTTTTTTCCTGAAAAATCAAACTCTAAATGTACTGGCGCCACGAGATACACATTCCTAAAGCGAGAGTCCTTTAAATCAACAGGATTCACCACCAGATTAGTCTGCTTACCATTCACTACAAAATTACGATTGTCTGTGGGACGAAGATTATTATACATCACTGACAAACCATATTTAGCATGAAGCAGGTTATTATTTTTGGCAATTCTGGTGTTATAGGTAACTCCTGATTCGTAGAAATGAGAACCCAGAAATCTATAATCCCCATCCTGAATTTTTCCGTCCTCAACTAAATTATTTAAACCCATAGCAAAAACAAACTGTGAAGTTGTTCTTTTTTCACTCTGAATACTGTCCTTGCAATTATGCTTAGGATTTATTCCGTGAAAAGAAACGGTAAATTTTCTGGTAGAATCTCGCTCCTTAATTTTTCCGTCCACTTTTTCCTGAACTAAATTTTTTAAGTTTTCCTGTTCCTGTGCTACTTTCGATTCAATATTTATTGCTCTTGCTTCTGCCAATAATTTCTTTTTATTCTCCGCTTCTTCTCTGGAAATTGTGCCGTTTATTAATTGATTGTTAACTGCTTCAACTTCTGTTTTCAAAGCTGCTTTTTCTTCTTTTGTAATCGTTTCGATTTTTGAAGCGATATCCTTTGCTCGTTTTTCAAAAGTTTCCTGTCCGAGCATTTTGCTGGCATAAAGGCATAAAAGTAGCGCTAGGTAAATGGTAAAATTTCTCATGATGATTTGATTTTAATGATGATTGATGATTTTTATTCTAAGTTGCGATTTGCCAACGCTACTTTTACTGTTTGGTAATTCTTACCTACCTTTTTGATTACTTTTTCCCGAAAAGAAAGCTCCAATTCTCCATCTACCTGTGAAAGCAGATTATTTGCATCCACATGTACAACCGGTTTTTGATTCAATTGTTTTTCTTTTTTCGAAGGATTTTCAACAGCTGCTAACAGCTGGTCAACTGTAAGGGTACTGGCCTTTTGTTTGATTGATTTTTGTGCTGTTTTTTGATTAATGATTGAAACTTCTGCTACTTGATTTTGATTCGATTTATTGCTAATGACTATTGGTTCTTCTTTTAATTTAGAAGTACTGTTGTTTTTTGAGTTTGTTTTTTGAACGACAAGGGTAACTACACTTTTTCTTTCTTCTGTTTTCGGATTAAGAGCATTGCCCGGAATTACAGTCGCTGTAGGAGTAAGTGAATTCTGAATCACAACCTCCTTTTTTTGTTTTACAATTTCATTTTCATTTTGACTAAGGTAAACTGTCCCCAACAGCAGAAACCCCAATATACTTGCAGCAATATACATCCAGGAAAACTTTGCTTTTGGTTTTTCAGCAGCCGTAAGCAGGGCATCCAATTTGTCCCAAGCCATTTCTGATGGTTTAATCTCTCGAGAATTCAATTGCTCTCTGAACTGTGTTTCTAATTTATTCGGTTCCATTATCGTAATTTTTCAACTTGTTAATCTGTCCCTGCAACATTTTTCGGGCATGGGACAACTGCGATTTTGACGTCCCTTCATTAATCCCTAACATACTGGCAATTTCCTGATGTTTGTATCCTTCCACCGCATATAAATTGAAAATCATTTTATACCCATCCGGTAAGCTGTCTATCAAAAATTGTATAGCATCAATTGAAAACTGGCTTTCAATGTTATTGAAACTTTCTTCAAAACAGACTTCGTCCTCAATATATTTCACCTTTTTTTGGATCCTAATAAAAGAAATGCATTCGTTCACCACAATTCTTCTAATCCAGCCTTCGAAACTTCCCTTGTGCTGAAAATTTTTAAGATTAGTAAAAACTTTCATAAAAGCGGTAATCATGATATCTTCGGCCTGATGAATGTCTTTTATATATTGACGACAAACACTTAACATTTTTGGAGAAAACTGGGTATAAATCTTTTGCTGCGCCTGCCGATTGCTTGCGACAGCTAATTGGATTAATTCATTTTCCTCCTGATGTAAGTTGATTACTTTCAAAATCTTTATAAAGTGTTTCTATTAGCATAGACGATTAATGATGCGAAAAGGTTGCATCCTAACTTCAGAATTTTTCGAATTTATCTTTCGAAAATAAAAAAAGCCACTAAAATCAATGGCTTATGAAATAAAATTATTTTAAAAAAAATTATTTTTTTCTTTCAATAACATAATTTACCATCAAAACCAATGCTTCTTTAAAGTCAGAATCAGGATAATTATCTAGAAGCAAAAGCGCTTCTTGTTGGAATTCGATCATTTTTTTTTCCGCATAAAGTAACCCATTATTGTTTTTCACAAAAGCAATAACTTCCTTCACCCGTTTTTTATCTTTATTATGGTTTTTGATGGAATTGATTAACCAGCTTTTTTCTTTTGAGCTGCAGGTATTCAAAACATGAATAAGAGGCAAAGTCATTTTTTGTTCTTTGATGTCAATCCCTGTTGGTTTTCCAATCGCTTCATCCGTATAATCGAATAAATCATCTTTTATTTGAAAAGCCATTCCGATGAGCTCTCCAAATTTTCGCATATTCTCCACCTGAACTTCATCTTCAATAACTGATCTTGCACCAAGCGCACAACAGGCAGCAATAAGTGTTGCCGTCTTTTTTCGAATGATTTCGTAGTAAATAGCTTCTGTGATATCAAGTCTTCGCGCTTTTTCTATTTGGAGTAACTCGCCTTCACTCATTTCACGTACGGCTACAGAAATAATCCGAAGCAGATCAAAATCTCCATTATCGATAGAAAGCAACAATCCTTTAGACAACAAATAATCCCCAACCAAAACGGCAATTTTATTTTTCCAAAGTGCATTGATCGAGAAAAAACCCCTTCGACGATTGCTGTCATCCACCACATCATCATGAACTAATGTTGCAGTATGAATCAGCTCAATAACACAAGCCCCACGATAGGTTCTTTCGTTTACAACACCTTCCGAAACCATTTTGGAAGTAAGAAAAACAAACATGGGACGCATTTGCTTTCCCTTTCTGTTTACAATATAATAGGTGATTCTATTTAACAAAGCCACTTTTGAAGTCATTGATTCGTAGAACTTTTTTTCAAAAAGTTCCATTTCATCGAAAATCGGCTGTTTTATTTTAGAGGTGACATTCATTTAGATTTCAAATATACTATTTTAAATAAAAACCTTTATCTATTTCCTGCAGTTATATATTTTTTTTACTCCTCTATTTAAAATCAATTTGAATTCCTGTTTTATAAAGAACCCAATCCCGATAAATTAACTACGTCGCATGACTTATAAAACTATAAATAGTGCGCTTCAAAAACTAAACGTATGAAATGATATCGATCTAAGCGATTTTTTTGTATTTTTATCGCCTAATTGTGCCCCAATTACACCATTTATGCTTTTATAAAGCAAAGTTTTAACCTAAAACCTATTTATTATGAAAAAAAAATTTCTACTATTTGGAATGATTTTGAGTATTCTTTCATTCACAAGCTGTACACAGGACTCTAATTCTTCGACAACTGAAACACCTGTAACCAGTAACGATGTTGCCGGTAATCAAGAAATGGATACTGCCATCGACGATGTATCGCTTATTGCTGATAATCAATACGAAGTAAGCGAAGGCTCTTCAACTGGAAAAATCGCTGGAAATTACTATTCATTATTGCCTGGCTGCGCAACAATCAGTGATTTAGGGTCAACCGTTTCTGTTAGGGTCATCACTATTACTTTTGGCACTACAACTTCTGCCTGTGTGTTTAGAGGACATTCACTAAAAGGGCAAATTGTTTTAACCCGAACTATTGGAACCACTTTTCCTAAAATCATGACTGTTACCTATAATAATTTTTATATAAATGAAAAAAAATTAGAAGGTACATCAACCTGGAAAAGAGAAATGGTAGGTACCGGAGACAATTTACATCCAAAAACCACATTTACCATGACTGGTATGAAACTAACTGCAACAGCTGGAGTTTACACTCGTAACGGAGATCACGTAAGAGAAATGACTGCTGGGTTTTTAACCCGTTTAAGCCCGACTGATGACGTATATTCAACTTACGGTACCTTTACAACAACACACCCGAATGGAACTGTTTTTACTTCTTTAATAGCATCTGCAACACCACTAGTTCATAAAACCGCTTGTAGTTTTATGCAAGTCCCTATGCCATTTCCTGTTTCTGGAATAGTGAAAATTTCAAAAAATTCACACTATGCAACAATTGACTACGGAACAGGTGATTGTGACAATTTAGCCATGCTATCCATTGACGGTGGTACAGCAACTCAAATTACGTTAAGTCATTAAAAGGCTTACCAAAATACATAAAGCAAAAAAAAGAAGTTCAAATTGAACTTCTTTTTTTTGCTTTATTTTATGCTTCTTTATTGGCTAACTGACCGCAAGCAGCATCTATATCTTTTCCTCGGCTACGTCGTACTTTCACAACAATACCGCTGGCTTCAAGTGCTTTGATGTAAGCATTGATGGACTCTTCCGAGGCTTGCTGGAATTCTCCATCATCAATTGGATTGTATTCTATCAAATTGACTTTACAGGGAACATATTTACAGAATTTCACTAAGGCATCTATTGAGGCTTTGTTGTCATTGATATCTTTCCATACCACATATTCGTAAGAGATTTTACTTTTGGTTTTTCGGTACCAATATTCTAATGACTCCCGTAAATCTGCCAAAGGGAAATTTTCACTGAAAGGCATTATTCCGGAACGGATTTCATCAATTGCAGAATGTAAGGAAACTGCCAATTTGAATTTTACTTCGTCATCAGCGAGTTTTTTAATCATCTTAGGGACTCCCGAAGTCGAAACCATAATTCGCTTGGGCGACATCCCCAAACCTTCTGGTGAGGTAATCATTTCGATCGCTTTCAACACATTGTTGTAATTCATCAACGGCTCCCCCATTCCCATAAAAACAATATTTGACAACGGATGATTGTAATACAAACGGCTTTCTTTATCAATGGCAATTACCTGATCATAAATTTCGGCTGGCTCTAAATTTCGCATTCTTTTTAATCGTGCCGTAGCGCAAAAATTACAGTCCAGACTACAACCCACCTGACTGGAAACACAAGCTGTTGTTCGAGTATTCGTTGGAATCAAAACGGATTCAACAACCAGACCATCATGCAAACGAACCGCATTTTTCACGGTCCCATCTTCACTGCGCTGCATGGTGTCTACTTTGATGTGATTGATCACAAAATTAGCTTCAAGCATAGTACGCGTTCCCTTAGAAACATTGGTCATATCTTCAAAACTGTGCGCACCTTTGCTCCACAACCATTCATAAACCTGATTCCCACGAAAGGCTTTGTCGTTATTAGCGACAAAAAATTCACGTAATTGTTCTTTTGATAAGGCTCGTATGTCTTTTTTCTCCATTTGCATGGTGCAAATTTAATGACAATTTGTTGATTTGTTGATTTGATAATTTGATAACTTTGCTTTCAATTGAAAAAAAATCAAAAAATGCATTTTATTTCCCAAGAATTAGAAGATTATATAGCGCAACATTCGGAGAAAGAGCCTAAATTATTGGCAGCACTAAATAAAGAAACCTACCAAAAAATTCTATTACCACGCATGTTAAGCGGACATTTTCAAGGTCGCGTTTTAAGTATGCTGTCGAAATTGATTCGGCCGGTGAATATTCTTGAAATTGGAACTTACACAGGCTATTCTGCCTTGTGTTTGTGTGAAGGCATGCAAGAAAAAGGAACGCTGCATACCATTGATATCAAAGAAGAATTGGTGGATTTTCAGCGCAAACATTTTGACAAATCGCCTTGGGGCAAACAAATTTTTCAATACCTTGGAGAAGCAACTGCTATTATTCCAACCCTTAATACGAAATTTGATTTGGTTTTCATTGATGCCGATAAAGAAAATTACCTCAACTATTTTGAATTGATTGTTCCAAAAATGAATAAAGGCGGAATTATTTTATCGGATAATGTGTTGTGGAGTGGCAAAGTTCTTGAACCGTTGAACCCTAAAGACCTGAGCACAAAAATATTATTGGAATACAACAACCTGTTAGCAAGCGACCCCCGAGTAGAAACGGTCTTATTGCCTATTCGCGATGGGTTGACTGTGAGTCTGGTTCTTTAGATTTAAGAGTCCAGCGGTAGTTTCTCAGTCCTATCATTTCGAGGAAAATATTTAAACTGCGCTGCTTTATATATCCTAAACATTAAAAAGCCAAAAATAAATCCGAAGAAAAAGCCAGTCAAAATGTCTAACGGATAATGCAACCCCAAATAGATGCGACTGTAGGAAAATATCAATGGCCATAAAAACAGCAAGCCAAAATATTTAATTTTGTGTTTAAAATTGAAGAATAAAAAAGTAGCTACCCCCATAGAATTTACTGCATGTCCGGAGAAAAAACTAAAGGAATTACGAATTTGTACCACGCGTATAAATGAATTTATCTGTGGATTATTACACGGTCGCAATCGGTGAAATTCATTTTTGAACAAATTGGCCGTTTGATCTGTAATTGTCACCAAAACAGCAATAAACAAAAGCATATAGAGCGTTTGTTTTGCGCCCAATTTTTTATAAAGCAGGTAGGCTAACAGTAAAAATAACGGAATCCAATTACTTTGTTTGGTAATAAACAACCACAATCCATCATAGGTTTCAGAACCCAGACCATTAAGAAAAATAAATAACTCGGTATCAAGAGACAGAATTTTTTCCAACATTACATTTGACGTTTTATCGGTCCCGTACTATTGTCAATTTCTTCTTTTGTTTTTTCTACCTGAGTTGTTGTTTCGCTCAAAAGACTGTCTTTGGCTTTATTGATTTCTGACGTTATATTTCCTGTAATGCCAGTCAATGAGTTGGTCTCTCCCAAAAGATTATCCTTAGCTTTATTAATTTCCGAAGTAATACTACCTCTTATATCGCTCAATGATTTTGTATCAAAACCATTAGATTCTGCTCCTTTTTGAATTTCACTTTTTATATCGTTGGTAGCATTTTTTATTTGCGCCATCGCTTTTCCCATTGTACGCGCTATTTCAGGCACTTTGTCTGAGCCAAAAAGCATGAGTACAATAAACATTATAAAAATTAATTCGCCTCCACCTATACCAAACATAATTTTAGATTTTTATTGGATACAAATATATCAATTTTTGAATCGCTGTATTTTAATTTTTTCATAAAAAAAGACTCCGTTTTTGGAGTCTTTTTTATGTTATTTATTATTAATCAAATTTTGATTTCACTTCCGATTTTGGCCAACTGTTATTGGTTAGATCAATATCAGCGGTTTCAAGTTTTGAATCAATCTGAATTTTTTTAATTGCTTTTTCAGTGGCATATACTTTTTTGGCCGTATCATTGTTTTTTCTCCAAATTTGAGCCGGATATTTGAAATTTTCAATGGTTCCGTCCTCATACGTAATTTCAACCAGAATAGGCATCAACATCCCTCCTGGTTTATTAAACTCAACCTCATAGAAATATTTAGGTGTTCGTAACGCTGCCTTTTCTTCGGCTGTAAGGTTTTGGTCTATATATTCTGAAAGCAATTTTACTTCCTCCGTTTTCAAAGCTTTTTTATCTGATGCCTTTAATTCTCCGTTTTTATCCGAGATTAAATATACAAATGGGCCTTTATCCAAACCGAAACGTCCTTTTCTTACTTTGGCATCTTTTAAATCTGCCGTTGGAGTTTCAGAGACATAATATTGTTTTACTTCATTTATACCAATATCAACAAAATCCGTAGAGTAAAACCAACCTCTGAAAAACCAGTCCAAATCTACCGCTGAAGCATCTTCCATTGTTCTAAAAAAGTCTTCCGGAGTAGGATGCTTGAATTTCCATCGGTTTGCATATACTTTAAAAGCATGATCAAACAATTCTCTTCCCATAATGGTTTCTCTCAAAATATTAAGTCCTGCTGCCGGTTTTCCATACGCATTATTGCCAAACTGAATTATATTCTCCGAGTTAGACATAATAGGCTCCAAGAATTTTTGATCACCACTCATGTAAGGAACAATTTTACTGGGAATTCCACGATTAGAAGGAAAATTAGTTCCTAACTCCTGTTCAGCCATATACTGCATAAACGAGTTCAATCCTTCGTCCATCCAAGTCCATTGACGTTCATCAGAATTTACAATCATAGGAAAGAAATTATGACCCACTTCATGAATTACAACTCCTATCATTCCATTTTTAGTACGCTCGCTAGTTACTCCGTTTTCGTCCGGACGACCATAATTCCAACAAATCATAGGATATTCCATTCCCTGATCTTCTGCCGAAACGGATACTGCTTTTGGATAGGGATAATCAAAAGTATGCGAAGAATAACTTTTTAAGGTATGCGCAACCATGCGTGTAGAAGTTTCTCCCCAAAGCGGATTCGCCTCTTTAGGATATACAGATTCTGCCATTACAACTTTGGTACCCAGTTGCACGGCCATAGCATCATAAATAAACTTTCTTGAAGTCGCTATTCCAAAATCTCTCACGTTTTTAGCACTAAATTTCCATGTTTTTTTCTTATCAGAAAATCCTTTTTCAGCAAGTTCAGCCTCAGCCTGAGTTACAATAACAACCGGTTTATCAAATGATTTTTGAGCCAGTTCATATCTTTTTACCTGAGCTGGTGTAAACACCTCGCTTCTATTGATCAATTCTCCCGTTGCGTCCATAATGTGATCGGCAGGAACAGTAATATTGACATCAAAATTTCCAAAAGGCAATGCAAATTCTCCACCTCCCCAAAATTGCATATTCTGCCAGCCTTCCACATCATTATAAACTGCCATTCTAGGATAAAATTGGGCAATCACGTACAATTTATTCCCTTCTTTCTCGAATGGTTCATAACCGGAACGACCGCCATCCTTAATGTAATTATTGATATTGTACCACCATTTAGTTGAAAATATAAATTTCTCTCCAGGTTTAAGAGGAGTAACCAGATTAACACGCATCATGGTTTGATTTATAGTATAAGACAAAGGATTTCCTTTTGCATCTTTTACATATTCAATTTTAAATCCACGATCCAATCCTTGTTTTAAATATTGATTTGCAAACTTTTCAGCAGGTAATACTTGCTCAATTTTCTCGTTTTCAGCCAACGGAGATTGTGAGTTTTTTGCAGCTTGATTTTGATCTAATTGCAGCCATAGATATTCTAAACTATCCGGAGAATTGTTAGTATAAGTTATCGTTTCCGATCCGCTCAACCTTGCATTTTTATCATCTAGCGCTATGTCTATTTTATAATCAGCCTGTTGTTGGTAATAAGCCGGCCCTGGAGCCCCAGATGCAGTACGAAACATATTGGGCGTTGCCAATAAATCATACATTTGACTAAATTTGTTGGTGTCGTACTTTCCTGATTGTTTCGGGCTTACTGTACTGGTCTTTTCTTGCGCAAAGAGAATTACTGGAAAAATAAATAACAAAGTGATTTTTTTCATATGCTGAATGCAATTATTTAAGGGCGAAAATAATGATTTTCAACAAATTTATTGTGTTTTGTTAATATTTTAACATTTCACTCCTGTTAGAATCGGTAAAAAGCACACTTTCTTTATCGCCTAACACCGTGACATGAGTGATATTTTGCTGTTCCGTATTCCAATCTATCAAAACCGAATTAAAAATTTCAAGTGAATTAATCTTGCCGATTTCCTTTACATTACAGTAACAAATAAGAATATCACCTTCCAGCTCTTTACTCAAAAAATTAACAGCCCTGGTTTGCCCATTTACTTTTACGGAAAATTTCTCCAAAAAATACTTCTTTAGTAAAAGCATTTCTTCAGCTGATTCTTTTTCGGTTCCCAAATACAGTTTTTTATTGTACTTTTTCTCTAACGCTTTATTCAGATCATCAACAAAAATACGAGATGTAATTTGAAGCATTCTTTTTTCGGGAGCATAATTAACCTGATATACCGCCATATAAAATTTATGGACGCCAAAAGCAGTTATACACATAAATAAAATTCCAATAAAAATAGATCCGATTGCTTTTTTCATTTTTCAAAAGTAGTGATTGTTTTAAATTCTTTGTTTTTGGTAATCAGGAAATCTATTAATTGAAATTCTTTTTCAGGCTTCATAACATTTTTTGACTGAGAATCATTCTCACAGAAAATAAGAAAAAGGCCAATTTCGTCATCGTTCAACTTCAAAGTGTTTGTAAAAAACGAATAACTCACTCTTTTCATTACCTGTTCAGTAAAGCTTTTATCACTTGTAAAATCAGTTCTTTCAGGATTGTTTTTCCTTAAAACTTTTAATACATCTTTGTAAATTCGAACAAAGTCCATTCCGTTTTCAATAGTTCCATCGGGTGGCATCGTCCTGTTTTTTGGAGATGATTTTGCATCGTCAAAATATTGCCTATCGACATACTTTTGAGAATTCCCTGAAATTGGGTTTAGGTTCTTTCCGGAAACCAATATTTCTGGCAACAGATTGACAAAGGCATTCAATTTCACTCTTAATAACGGAATTGTCATTTCTTTTTCCGTAAGAACTATTTTCTTGGATTTAAAGGCTAAGCCGGAAAAAACCAATGTGTCTTTGGCTTTTGCCAAAATACTAAAAAACCCTTTTTGGTTTATAACGGTTCCCGTCTTAGAATTCACATTAAAAACAAGACCATTTTCCAATCTGATTGAATCATTTACCACTTGACCATACAATGTTTTTCTTGTCAATTGACTAAAACAAAATTGACAACACAAACACAAAACCAGTATTACGATTTTATTTTTCATCTGTAATGATTTTATTATAGTTTTCAGACAATCCAACAATCAAAAACATAATTAATGTTTTATTTCTAGATTTCAATGCCGCGGTAAAATTGGCATCCTCAACACAATAATATTGAAAATCTTTGATATAATCAGCAGCAATTTTCAAGGTTTCGGTATAATATTTATCTTCAAAAAGCGGCGCAAGTCGATTCAATGACTGTTCTTTATACTCTACTACCATTTCTTTTTTAAGCATCGCTTTGCGGCCCGAAATAGTATTTAGCAACCCATCGATTCCACCACCTGAAGTTGCGGTGTATAATTTTCTTTCTGCTGGCGTATATTTTTTTTGATCATAAGAAATGATCCCCAAGTTCTCAGCCGTTATTTGTGAATTTTCGTTGACAACAACTTCTTTAAGTTCAATGCTTTTAAGAGCCATATGAACCTTAAGAATATCCTGCACCAAATCCTGTTTACTTGTTCTTCTATGTAAAGTTACAAGATTTACAGCAGAAAAAACCAAAACATCGCCCTCTTTTACAAATAGCGTGAACAATCCATTCTTATCCGTTACGGTGGCTTTTTCAGTGGATAAATTTACAATGTTTATTCCTTCAACAGCGATGGTATCGGTAGTGATTTTTCCCCGAATTTCTTTTCCAATCCTGGTTTGACCAATAGTGATACCAGAAATAAAAAGTAAAATCAGCAGTAGTGTATTATTTATTTTCACTGGCAATTATTCCGTTATATTTTGTAGCTAATTCGCCCAATAAAAATTCAATCGTTGTTACATTCTTTGAATCCAAAATTTTCGTGAATTTAGTGTTTTCAACCGCAAAATATTCGAATCCTTTTACATATTCAGAAGGGATTTTTAATTTATTCACAAAATGATCCATATCAAACAGTCGCTCCAATTGTTTTAAATAAGACTCTTTTTTCTCCACTTCCAGTTGTTTTTTGAGCTTCCCAGTTCTGCCGGAAAGAAAGTTGAGTAATGGATCAGCTGAAATTGAACCGCCAGCCATTCCGGACAAACTTGCAGAGGCATTAAGATCTGTTGCGGTATACAATTTACGTTCTGCCACTGTGTAGGATTTTTGCCCTTTTGGAATTATCCCAAGCGAAACCGCATTGATATTATCATAACCTCTTCTAACGATAA
Source organism: Flavobacterium kochi (assembly GCF_048286715.1). NCBI lineage: Bacteria > Pseudomonadati > Bacteroidota > Flavobacteriia > Flavobacteriales > Flavobacteriaceae > Flavobacterium > Flavobacterium kochi. The sequence continues at coordinate 217,817 of NZ_JBLVPW010000003.1, read as the reverse complement.
CTTCTTTCAATTGATTCATGATGGGCTCCATTTTTACAAAAAGAAAATTATTTTCAAAATGGTTTTGGGTCAGGACAATCCGGATTCCCTTAAATTGCACTGCCGAGAACATAAGTGTGTCCCCTACAACAGCGGGTATCGAAAAATAACCCTCTTTTTGAGTAATTGCCGCTTTTTCGGTTTTTAAATTAATAACATAAATACCTTCTGGCTCTGCCATATCAGCGCTAACTTTTCCGTTTAGTTTAACGGGAACAGGCTCTTGCGCAACGGCTTTAGCAGCAACTAAAATAAAAAAAATAAAAACAACTCTACTCATCAGATGCCAATCAAATTTCGATTACTGGATTCTGTAAAAGTATCTTACTCCCTTCAAAATTAATTACTAACGCCTTGGTAAAAATATGTTAATTAAAAAAAGTAAAACACAACATTAAAATAGACATTTTCATACCTTTAACACAAACTACTCTTTACAGAAAAACACAATGAAAAACATACTTATCGCCAGTACATCTACCCTTCATGGCGGGGACTATTTAGACTATTTATTACCTAAATTAAGCTTACAATTTCTAAATTGTAAAACAATACTTTTTATTCCCTATGCGCGTCCAGGCGGCATTTCACATGAAGAATACACATCAAAAGTTGCTTTGGCCTTTGCCAAAATAAATAAAACCGTAAAAGGAATTCATGAATTTGAAGATGCTGCGGAAGCAATTCAAAATGCGGAAGCGATTTTTACCGGTGGCGGGAATACTTTTTTACTGGTTTCACAACTGTACAAAAACAACATCATGACTGTTCTTGCCGACACGGTAAAAGCAGGAACTCTTTATTTAGGAACAAGCGCCGGAAGTAATATATGCGGACTGACTATGCAGACCACTAATGACATGCCTATTATTTATCCGCCAAGTTTTCAAACATTGGGATTGATTCCTTTTAATTTAAATCCACATTATTTAGATACTGATGAAAAATCAACACATATGGGGGAAACGCGCGAAACACGAATCAAAGAATTTCATGCTTTTAACACTATTCCTGTTTTAGGATTACGAGAAGGAAGCTGGTTAGAAGTTGAAGGGGGAAAAATAACTTTGAGGGGCAATTTATCAGCGAGACTTTTTAGACAAAACCAAACTCCTGAAGAATTGGAAAGCGGAAGCGATTTGAGTTTTATAAAATAAATCGGAACGAATTAATACGAAATAAAAAAGCCGAAACAATTACGTTTCGGCTTGGAAGAGCGAAAGACGAGGCTCGAACTCGCGACAACCAGCTTGGAAGGCTGGAGCTCTACCAACTGAGCTACTTTCGCATGACAAAATTTAAATAAAAAACCCCAAACCAACATTTGAGGTTTTAGAGCGAAAGACGAGGCTCGAACTCGCGACAACCAGCTTGGAAGGCTGGAGCTCTACCAACTGAGCTACTTTCGCATTAACAACGGTGCAAATATAAATAATAATTCTGCTTCAATGCAAGTTTTTTTCTGAAAAATCACAATCTTCCCCTCACAATCTTTTTTAATAAAGCATCTGTAAATCATAAAGAATTTATTATGAAAATATTATACCTTTATTAAGCCGAAAAAAATCTTTAAAAAAAATGCAAAACATCAAACAAATTTCAACATTAGAGACATTTCTAGTAAGACATCCTGTTCTTCGCGCTGACAAATCGATAGAAAGTTGTCATTTCGACGGCGACAATTTAGAAACCACCGTTCATTTTGGTTTGTTTGACCAGAACAGTCTCATAGGTGTCATTTCTCTGTTCGAAGCAAAAAACAATTTATTTGTTGCAGAAAAACAGTTTCAAATTCGGGGAATGGCGGTTTTGAAACAGCATCAAAAAAAGGGTTTTGGTGAAAAGCTTATGCTCAATTCTGAGCAACATTGTTCAGACCAAAACGCAAATTTAATTTGGTTCAATGCCAGAAAAGAGGCCATTGGTTTCTATGAAAAAATGGAATACCAAGTAAAAGGATTCCCTTTTGAAATAAAAGGAGTTGGAGAACACGTTGTCATGTTTAAAACAATGAATAGTGAATAAATTATTTCTAATACTGTTGTTATGCTTCGTGATTAGCTGCAGAAAAGAAACACTAAAAAGCGAGGTGGTCTTAAAAAAAGAGGCTTCAAAACCCCGTGTCCAGCCCGAAGGCAGATCAGTTAAAATTGACTCTGCTTTACTAATTTCTTTTAATGACAAAATACTTACCTATTTTTACAAAAGCACAGCATACGGGACCGTTTGGCAATCTGACGAAAAGAGAAAAATAATTTTAGAGGAACTCCTTAAATCCGATGAAGAAGGACTAAATCCAGAAGATTACAAGGTAAAAGCACTAAGTGATTTTGAAAAAAAAGCCGCAACTCTAGACACTACAGATTTAGCGAAATATGACATTTTACTGACGTCGAGTTTACAAAAATATATTTCACATCTGACCAACGGAACGCTGAGCCCTGCAAAATTATATAAAAACTGGGACCTGAAAAAAAAACCTATAGATCTAAATGAAACAGTTGCCCAATTATTAAGCAGCGATTCACTGCGCTATAGAATAGACCAATTAAAACCCAATCACCTTGTTTACAAAAGATTAAAAAAAGCACTTACATTAATTAATGCTTTACCCAATGAAAAATTTAAAAAACTAAAAATTGCACGAAACATTACTCCAAATGACAGCAATCCATCTATAATTGACATCAAAAAAAGATTGATTTATTGGGAAGACCTACAACCTAAAGACAGTTTGACACCCGTTTATGACAAAGAAACTGTAATGGCAGTAAAAAGGTTTCAAAGGCGTCATGGCTTAGCTACCGACTCTACTATTAACGAAGTAACCATTGCTTCGCTCAATTTTTCAAAGCAGCAGCGCATCCATCAGATCATTGCCAATCTCGAGCGCTGGAAATGGTATCCAAAAGAAATGGGAGAAGAATACGTAATCATTAATATCCCAGATTACAGACTGACATTAGTGAAAGATCGGGATACTTTGAGAACACACAGAGTGATCGTGGGAAGGGCAAAAAGAAAAACACCCATCCTAAGTTCCAAATTGACTCAGGTAGTTTTTAATCCGACCTGGACTGTTCCTCCAACTATTTTGAGAGAAGATGTGATTCCGGCAATTTTAAAAAGCCGAAGCTATCTGACCAATTCAAACATTAAAGTATATGATAGTAATGGAAGAATAGTATCTCCTTATGAGTGGCAATTGTCCCTGGCCGAAACGTATCGCTATGTTCAAACTCCGGGAACTTTTAACTCGCTGGGTATGGTGAAAATTATTTTTCCAAATCGCTTCTCTGTTTATTTACACGATACAAATCATAGGGATTATTTTGACAAAATAGATCGTTCGTTGAGTTCTGGCTGTGTGAGGGTTGACAATCCGCTGGAATTAACAGAATATTTACTGAATGACCCAGTCAACTGGAACCTGGAAAAAATCACAACAATACTACAGAACGAAAGAACAAAATTTGTCAAAATAAAAAAGAATGTTTCCTTTCACTTATTGTATTGGACTGCCTGGAGTGAAAACAACAAATTGATTTTCAGGGATGATATCTATAATCTTGATGCCAATTTATATACTAAATTAAGAAACTAGCTCCGATGCTAATTTAAAAGCTCTTGAAGGATGGTAAATAAAGAGACATGATTTGTCTTTTATTGTACTAATAATTTCTTTAGATAATTCTACCGGTACCGCAGGACAACCTTGACTTCTTCCTAATCTATGATTGTTTTTTATAAAGGAATTAGAAACATATTCAGCTGCATGCATCACTACGCCTCTTGCTCTTGCGTTATCATTAACACCTTTTTCTAAACCATCCAATTTAAGTGACATACCGTGTTTACCGCTATAGATTTCGCCTGTTGCATAAAACCCTAAACTGCTTTTATAAGATTCGGCTGAATTTGAAAAAGTAGAGGCAAATTCATCGCCGGTATTTCTTCCGTGTGCAACAAGAGTATTGAACAGGATTTCACCTGTTGCCAAATTAATCACCCAAAGTCTTTTAGTATTGGAGGACAAACTAAAATCGACTAAAGTTAAAATGTCTTTTTGAATCAGTCCTTTTTCTTTCAACAAATAATACCCTTTTAAAGCTTCTGAAAAACTTTCTAGTTTGGGTAAAACAAATTCATTGGAATGTAAATTATTATACGCCATTTCAATGTTAGATTCAACGTTGGATTTTACCATTTTGGCATAAACAACAGACGTAACACTCTTTGACTCGGAAAAACTTGTTTTGCTTGGAGCAAATGAAAGCAGCATAAACAAAATAGCAGGAAATATCTTATAAATCATTGGTTATCTTTAAGTTATAAATTAATTCGGGATTGCAAACCTACGGCAAAAAACAACTATTTTAAACAATTTAACAAAACTTTAGTTCATTTATAACGGATAAGGAAGGGAAATATTGAGTAAAAGTTCATAAAAAAATCACTTCCTGTGTTAATTTTGTTATTTTTGTTTTGATACAATCACAATTTATGTCCAAATTTCAGTCTGCAGTACTAATTTTTTTAATTTTCTATAGTTGCAACACCTATAGCCAAAAAAAGGTTCTTTTGGCAAAAGCTATTACAGAAAACATCACTATTGATGGAAAAATTAACGAAGAAATATGGCAAACAGAATCGATTGCTACCGATTTTATAATGTTTGAACCGGATAATGGAAAACCAATAAGTACCCGTAAGAAAACAGAAGTTAAACTACTGTACGACAACAATGCCATTTACATTGCTGCTCTGTTGTATGATGACGAACCCAACAAAATTAAAAAAGAAATTACAAACCGTGATGTTTTTGGCGTTTCCGATCATTTTTCAGTTTACATCAATGGCTTTAATGACGGACAACAAGACTTCCGGTTTTTTGTAAGTTCCGCAGGAGTACAAATGGATTGCCTAGCAACAGAAGAGGGCGAAGATTTTACCTGGGATGCTATTTGGGATAGTGAAGTGACACTAACTGACTTTGGATGGGTGGTAGAAATGAAAATTCCCTATGCAGCACTGCGGTTTTCAAATGCCGATAAACAAACCTGGGGTTTGAATTTTATGCGTGAGATAAAACGCGACAATCAAAAATACACCTGGAATCACGTTGATACCAAAATTGGAGCTGTAATTCCACAAGCAGGAATTCTCGAAGGAATTAAAAACATAAAAACACCAACACGACTTTTCTTAATTCCGTATTCATCCGCCTATTACCAGGAAAATGATATTGCGTCAGGAACTACATTTAAAGCCGGTTTAGATATAAAATACGGCATTAATGATTCGTTTACGTTAGATGCTATTTTAGTGCCTGATTTTGGGCAGACAAAATTTGACAATGCTATTCTGAACCTCGAGCCTTTTGAGCAAAAACTGGATGAAAACCGGCCTTTTTTTACCGAAGGCACTAATTTATTCAACAAAGGAGGATTATTTTATTCCAGAAGAATTGGTGGAGTACCAAGCATAGAACCAGAACTTGGAGCAAATGAAGAAATAATAAATTATCCAAGTACGGTTAATTTGCTAAATGCCGTGAAAGTTTCCGGAAGAACAGAAAAAGGTTTAGGAATTGGTTTTCTAAATGCTATTACTAAAAAAACCTTCGCCACTATTCGAGATAATGTAACGGACGAAACTCGAAAAGAAGTTATTGAGCCACTAACTAATTATAATATTTTGGTATTTGATCAGCGTTTTAATCAAAACTCATCAGTTTCGTTTGTAAATACAAACACCACCCGCAATGGCGGCTTTAGAGATGCTAATGTTTCCGCATTATTGTTTGATTTAAGTACAAAATCAAACACTTATAATTTATACGGGGATTTCAAATACAGTTCAATCAATGCCATTGAAGATTATGATGGTTTCAAAACTTCATTAAACTTTGAAAAAACAAGTGGGAAATACCGCTATCTTCTCTGGGGAAAATACATTTCTAAAGCGTACGACATTAATGATCTGGGAATCGTTTTTTACACTAACTATCATAATGCTTACGCCAATGCGAGCTATAGAATATTAAACCCAACAACGGTTTTTAACACCCTTAAGATCGAACAGGAATTAAATTTGGAAATACAAAATACTACGGGCAAATTACAGGAAGGCTGGTACAAAACAGTCATTAAGGCAACATCCCGTAACAATAATTATTTTGAATTTGCTTTAATCGTAAATCCATTTGAAACATTCGATTTTTATGAGCCTCGTACCGACGGCAGGTACCTGCAAATTCCCAGAAGAATATCCTCTTATTTTGGAGTTGAATTCAATAGAAATAATGCTTTTACTTTTGATTTCACCCCTACCGTCACACTGTATGACCAAGATCGCAGAATTACTTACGGTCTCGCTCTAGGTCCAAAATACAGGTTTAACGATAAATTATCACTATCTTATGTATTAAATTATACCCGTAAGATAAATGACAGAGGATGGGTAGATCAAGACAATACAGGGATTATTTTTGCGCAACGTAATCGAGAAATAGTACAAAATGACCTTACTGGTAAATACGCCATAAACAATAAAATGACACTAAACTTAACGGCACGTTATTACTGGTCCTATTCTCAAAATCATGAATTTCTTACTTTACAGGACAATGGTTATTTAATTCAAAATAATGCCTATTCCTTAAATAAAAATAGAAATTTCAATTCATGGAATTTTGATTTATCCTATTCCTGGTGGTTTGCACCTGGAAGCGAAATAGCTATTTTATATCGCAATTATGCACAAGAGAGCAGCCGTATTGTAGAAAAAAAATTATCTTCGAACTTTAAAAATGTTTTTGAGGGCAACCTAACTAATATTTTCTCCATTAGTCTTCGCTACTTTATTGATTATAATGTGATAAAAAACAAATTTTAAAGTTTTTATCTCTACACTCTTTCAAAATAAAATTTCAAAACATTTTTTTTTCAAATCAAAAACGAATTTTATAAAAAAACTGTAACAATTTATTAAAAGTACAGTCTAGTATTAAAATTATATTTTTGAAATAATTTCATCATCAATCAAAAAAATCATGAGAAAAATACTTTTTACAAGTGTGCTCTTGTTTTCACTTCTTGGCTACAGCCAAAAAAAAGTATTACAAACTAAATTCATTTCCGATAATATAACCATAGATGGAAATCTGAATGAAGACATATGGAAATCTGCGCCGATAGCGAAGGATTTTATTATGTTTCATCCAGACAATGGTAAACTTATTCCAGAAAATAAAAAAACAGAAGTAAAAGTTTTATACGACAATGATGCCATTTACATTGCTGCCGCAATGTATGATAACGAGCCTGGTAAAATAATGAAAGAAATAACGCAAAGAGATAACTTTGGCGCTTCCGATTTTTTTGGAGTTTTTGTCAATGGTTTTAACGACGGGCAACAAGATTTCCAGTTCTACGTCTCCGCCTCTGACGGGCAGGCTGATTGTATAACAACCGACACCAATGGAGAGGATTATTCCTGGGACGCTGTCTGGAAAAGCAAAGCTACTATAACCAATTTTGGCTGGGTTGTAGAAATGCGAATTCCCTATGCGGCTTTGAGATTTTCCGGTGAAAAAAAACAAACCTGGGGACTCAATTTCTTTAGAGAAATAAAGCGTGATAAACATAAATATAGCTGGAATTTTATTGATTCAAAAATTGGAACTTTCACACAACAAACTGGAATTCTCGAGGGAATTGAAAATATTAAAACGCCTACACGACTTTTTCTTTTGCCCTATTCTTCTTTTTATGTAAATGCAAATGCAAAACAAAAAACGTACGGAACAATCAAAGGTGGTCTAGATATAAAGTATGGCATAAACGATGCTTTTACGCTTGACGCTATTCTTATTCCTGATTTCGGACAAACAAAATATGATGATCAGATTTTAAATTTAGGCCCTTTTGAACAACAATTTAACGAAAACAGGTCTTTTTTCACCGAAGGAACCGATTTATTCAGCAAAGGGAATTTACTTTACTCCAGAAGAATTGGTGGTAAACCATCCAATCCTCCAACTGCTACCAGTAATGAAACAATTATTGAGAATCCTTCAAATGTCAATCTTATCAATGCCTTAAAAGTATCCGGCAGGACAAAAGATGGTTTGGGAATAGGAATTCTAAATGCCGTTACCGAAAAAACGTATGCATCAATCCAAAACAATGACACTAAAGAAATAAGAAGAGAATTGGTAGAACCACTGGCAAATTATAATGTTTTGGTTTTGGATCAGCGTTTTCGCAAAAATTCCTCCATTTCATTTGTCAACACTAATGTTACCCGAAACGGAAGTTTCCGTGATGGAAATGTTTCTGCCTTAGTTTGGGATTTAAACACCAAGAAAAACACCTATAATCTTGCCGGAAATTTCAAATACAGTTACATAAACGATATTGAAGACAAAAAAGGAACAGCAACGTCGTTAAACTTTAGTGAGACTTCCGGGAAATACAGGTACAGTATTGGAACAGAAACACTATCAAAAAATTTCGACAACAATGATTTAGGAATTAATTTTGAAACCAATTATTATGCTATTTATGGAAATGCAAATTATAGAATATTAAATCCAACAAAATATTTCAATTCATTCAATACTAATATCAACATGTATACCCAGTTTCAAAAAGAGACCGGGAAAATTCAAGGCAATAATATCAATGTAAACCTAAATTCAAACAATAAAAAAAATCATTATATTGGATTAGGAATAAACGCAAACCCCTTTGAATCCTACGATTATTATGAAGCCCGAACAGAAAACAGGTATTTAATTTTTCCAAAACGATTGGGAGGATGGTTTATGTTTTCTTCTAATTACAATAATAAATTTGCCATTGACATCAATCCTTCAGTTGCTGTTTTGAGTGAACCTGGAAGAAATTCTTATGGTATCGACATAGGTCCAAGATACCGGTTCACTGATAAATTTTCATTGAATTACAACTTTCATTTTTTCAGACAAAACAACAACAAAGGATACATCGACAGCATAGATGACGATTTAAATGCTGCAACGCCAAACACGATCCTTTTTGCCAATAGAAATGTTCTTACGTACTCCAACTCTCTTTCCGGAAAATACTCCATCAACAGTAAAATGACTTTTAATCTTTCCCTGCGTCACTATTGGTCTTATGCCGAGAACAAGAATTTCTTATCATTAGAGCAAAACGGCAGATTAACGGATTATTCCAATTATACTGAAAACAGAAACTCCAGTTTTTCCTCTTGGAATGGTGACTTGTCCTATTCATGGTGGTTTGCTCCAGGCAGTGAAATTTCTATTTTATACAGAAACAATGCCGCCAATTTTCAGACAGCAATCGATAAAGACTTTGGAAAAAAAGTCACTACTTTGCTAACCAACGATCAGCTAAAACATGTTTTTTCAATAAGTGTCCGCTATTTTATAGATTACAATGCGGTGAAAAACAAATTCTAAGTTGCATTAATTTAAGCAAACCCCGCTTTCTACAACAAAATTATCATTATTTGTTATTGTTATGTTACGAATGAATAATAGTGATTTCGATTCCTTCGAACATTTTTAGAAATGCTTTATCTTTGCTCAAAATATATTACGATGAACAAAAAAGTAATTCTTATGATTTTGGACGGTTGGGGAAAATCTCCTGACCCTAAGGTGTCTGCAATTGATAATGCCAATGTACCATTTATAAATAGTCTCTATAAAAAATACCCAAGTGCCCAACTTAGAACCGACGGTTTAAATGTAGGTTTGCCAGAAGGACAAATGGGAAATAGCGAAGTAGGACATATGAACCTTGGCGCCGGACGAATAGTATATCAGGATTTAGCCAAGATAAATCTTGCCGTCGCACATAATACTTTGGCAAAAGAACAAGTATTGGTTGATGCTTTTACGTATGCTAAAGAAAACAATAAAAAAGTACACTTCTTAGGTCTTGTTTCCGACGGTGGTGTGCACTCTCACACTTCCCATTTGCGTGGTTTAATCGATGCCACACAACAATACGGATTGCAAAAAGTTTTTGTTCACGCCTTCACTGATGGTCGTGATGTTGATCCAAAATCAGGTAAAAACTACATTCAGGATTTAGAAGATTATATCGCAAATACCACTGTAAAAATAGCTTCTGTCATTGGACGTTATTATGCAATGGATCGTGATAAACGTTGGGAAAGAGTAAAACTAGCTTACGATTTACTAGTAAATGGAACTGGTGCTCACACTAAAAATCCAGTTGCCTCGATTGCAGAAAGTTATGAAGTTAATGTAACCGATGAATTTATTCATCCGATGGTCGTGGTTGATGATAACGACAAGCCCCTTGCTACTATTGAGGAAGACGATGTAGTTATTTTCTTCAATTTCAGAACCGATAGAGGTCGAGAATTAACCGAAGCGCTTTCGCAACAAGATTTCCATGAGCAGAACATGCACAAATTGAATTTGTACTATGTAACGCTTACCAATTATGATGAAACTTATAAAAACGTAAAAGTTGTTTATAATAAAGATAACATTACCGAAACCCTTGGTGAAGTTTTAGAAAAAGCACATAAAAAGCAAATTCGTATTGCCGAAACGGAGAAATACCCACATGTTACTTTCTTCTTTTCCGGTGGGAGAGAATTACCTTTTGCCGGTGAAAGTCGTATTTTGAAAAATTCTCCAAAAGTGGCAACTTATGATTTGCAACCAGAAATGAGCGCATTTGAACTTACGGATGCTCTGGTACCTGAACTTGAAAAAGAAGAAGTGGATTTTGTATGCCTAAATTTTGCCAATGGCGACATGGTAGGTCATACCGGAATTATGAGTGCTGCGATAAAAGCTTGTGAAGCCGTTGACAAATGTGTTGAAAAAGTAATTACAGCCGCATTAGCACATAATTATACTACCATTGTAATTGCGGATCACGGAAACTGCGAAACTATGATAAATCCTGATGGAAGTCCTAATACCGCGCACACAACAAATCCGGTTCCAATTATTTTGGTAGACAAAGATTTGAAAACAATTCACGATGGTGTTTTGGGTGATATTGCTCCAACTATTTTAGAATTGATGGGAATAGAAAAACCAGCGGTTATGACCTGTCATTCTTTGTTGTAAAACGCAGAAGTAATTTGAATCAAAATATTTTAAATCCGATTTAAATAAAATAAAAGAGGCTCTAGAAAATGCACTCCCCCCAAATAGTACCTTTTTGGAGGCAGTCTAAAAATGAGCCTTTTTTAATTTTCCTTTATTTATTGATCTGTTTCCCAATTAAATCAATTTTTGAATAACCGCTTTTGCAACATTTCAGATGGCTCGCCAAAACGTTTAAAAGGTAGTGTTGGCGTAATGCCTGCCACAGCTCCTTCAATTTGGTCGGGGGTAAGTCCTGTATTGTTGAAAATATTTGTCTTAATATATCCTGGGCTTATTCCGTTTACTCGGATTTTTTTGCTGTGTATTCAGAAGAAAATGTTTTATGAATGATTGAACTGCTGATTTTGCTGCTGAATAAATTGAAAAATTTTCTATCCCAAATTCGGTTACAAATGATGTGTTTAAAATGATAGTACTTCCTGCGTTCATTAACGGTAACATTTGCTGTACGGTGAAGAATGTTCCTTTTACCGACATATTGAACAGTTCATTAAAATGAGCTTCGTCCACCATTTTTATATTCGGCAGGCGTCATTCCTTCGATGTTAATAAACAAGTCGTGTAATCGCCCTGAACCTGAAAGTCCTGTTTCGTGAGCCGTTTCAAAAAGTGTAGCTTGATTTTCTTTTAATAATGTTTTAGCGTATTCTAGCGTGTATATTGCAAAAATTTCTTTGGACTTGTACCTGCCCACTCACTAAATAAGCGTTGAAAATGAAATGGACTTAAATTAACTTTCTTTGCAACATCGTCAAGATTCGGTTGCGCTTTAAAAGTTACTTGTATATACTCAATTACTTCTGCAATTCGCTTATAATTGATGCTTTGTTGTTCGGTCATTTTATTTAAATTTTGCAAAGCAAATATCGATAGAACCGTGATCTTATAAAATCCGAAACCTACTTCTTCACTAAATTGATCTCCGCTGGGTGTAATTATTAAAAAAACATCAGTTCGATCGTTTTTTGTTTAGTAAAACGGAACAAAACTTCTCGATACCTTTCTCTACTCAAGACGGCTTGTATGGAGGATCGTTTTAAAGAAATAAAAACACTTCCTTAGTGTACATTTTACTGATGATTTATTGTAAAAAGAGTATTTAAACCGGTTGGGTTAAAGATTGATTTCCAAGTATAAAACATTCTTAAAAATGATCAAAAAGCCTAATGCTATAAAAATTTTATATTTCCCAATTAACTCAATTTTTGAATAACCGCTTTTGGAACTCCAGTCGCTGAGGCAGGATTTTGCCCCGTTATGCTATTTCCATCAACGACAACGTAGCTTTCAAAAGAATTCTTATTGCTAAAACTTGTTCCTCGATTTCTCAAAGCATCGTCCAATAAAAAAGAAACAATTTGCTGATAAAGGAGGCTACTACTCTTTTCGGACAGCCCCTTTTTATTATCAAAAATTTGGCGTCAAAAGTTCTCATAAAATTGTACTTTTGCAAACTGAAAATTCGAAATTATGATTATAGTAAAATCACGTGAAGAAATAGAATTGATGCGAGAAAGCGCATTGATCGTATCAAAAACATTAGGAATGATTGCTTCTGAAATAAAAGAAGGTGTCACCACTTTATATTTAGATAAATTAGCCGAGGAATTTATTCGTGATCATGGAGCCGAACCAAGTTTTCTTGGCCTGTATGGTTTCCCGAATTCACTTTGCATGAGTCCAAACGCACAAGTGGTTCATGGAATTCCAAATAATAAGCCATTGGAAAGTGGCGATGTAATCTCTGTAGATTGTGGTGCTTATAAAAATGGATACCATGGAGATCACGCTTATTCTTTTGAAATTGGAGAAGTAGCTCCCGAAACTAAAAAATTATTGCAAATAACCAAAGAATCGTTATACGTGGGAATCCGAGAATTAAAATTAGGAAATCGCGTGGAAGATGTGGGAAATGCTATTCAAAGATATACTGAAGCACATGGTTACGGTGTCGTTCGGGAATTAGTGGGACACGGAGTAGGACAAAAAATGCACGAAGATCCTGAAATGCCTAATTATGGTAAAAAAGGAAGAGGAAAACTTTTTGTTGAAGGAATGGTTGTAGCCATTGAACCCATGATTAATTTGGGGACCAGAAACATCAAGCAATTAAAAGACGGTTGGACAATCCTTACTGCCGATGGAAAACCGAGTGCGCATTTTGAGCATGACGTTGCCATTATCGATGGAAAACCTGAGATTTTATCAACTTTTGGATACATATACAAAGCGTTAGGTATTGTGAGTAATGAAGAAGACGAGTTTAGAAAAACACCTTTAGTACTATAATGAAAAAACTCTTTAAACTGATACTCAATACCATTCCGCGTCCTATTCTTATTCGTTTAAGTTATGTGGCCCGTCCCGTTCTTGCAGTTGCCTTAAAAGGAACTCAATTTACAGATCCCATTGACGGGAAAAGTTTCAAAATGTTTTTGCCTTACGGTTATGGAACACAAAGAAATAATGTACTTTCACCAAGTACACTTTCATTGGAAAGACACCGTTTATTGTGGTTGTATCTGAATGAAGAAACTGATTTTTTTACTTCGAAAGAAAAAAAGAAAGTATTGCATTTTGCCCCTGAACAAGCCTTTTATAAATTATTTCGAAATCAGAAAAATTTAGCATATACCACAACCGATTTATTTTCGCCTTTGGCAGATGTAAAAGCAGATATTTGCGATTTACCTTTCGAGGACGATCAATATGATGTTATTCTTTGCAATCACGTTTTGGAACACATTCCAGACGATACGAAAGCAATGCAGGAATTATATCGGGTTTTGAAACCAGGCGGAATGGCAATTTTGCAAATTCCACAAGATCTTTCCAGAGCCACCACTTTTGCAGATGATACCATTACCGATCAAAAAGAGCGTGCTAAAATTTTCGGACAATACGACCACGTTCGTATTTATGGACGAGATTATTTTGATAAATTAAGAAGTATTGGTTTTAAAGTAACCGAAGAAGATTACACCAACAAAATAGCACCTGAATTAGTGGCAAAATATTGCTTGGCAAAAGGCGAAATCATCCCTGTTTGTTTTAAATAAATTCCTCCTGCCAATAATAAATAAACCTGCTAAAATCAATTAGCAGGTTTTTTTATCTTTAAATTTCAAAGCATTTAACTTTTCTCAGGCATCAGCATTCCGATAACTTTATCTTTTGTAAGGTATTTTTTGGCAACATTCTGGATGTCTTTTGCGGAAATTTCACTGATCTTTTCTTCAGTTTGAAGAATCTCATCTGGACTTGTCCCATTTACAAACGACTTCGTAAAATTGCTTAACCAATATCTATTTTCTTTACTATTCTTTTTATACTCAAGCAATTCCGCTTCCTTAAATTTGGCAACATCCTTTGCTTCAGGTCCGTTATCAATGATTTTTTGCAGTTCTTTTAATGCAGAAGCAGTTAATTTTTCGGTATTTTCCGGACCACATGGAAACCCTATACTGAAATTATAAGAACCATTTGGCACCTTATTCATACTTCCCCTTGCGCTGATTCCATACACCCCGCTTTCATTTTCCCTTAACTCTTCAATTAATTTTATAGTCAGGACTTCTCCTAAAGCTTCCATTGCGGCAGCTTCTTTAGGAGAATAAACCGCATCGCCATAGTACATGATTGTGACCGAACTTTTTGGATCAGTTCCTTTATTTACTACTTTTTTCAAATCACCTTTAAGCATTCTGTACCCCAAATCAGTAGCTTTTTCTTTCTTATCCGAAGAAGGTAAAGAGGCCAGATATTTAGCAGCATACCCTTCCATTGTTTTATCATCAACATTTCCAACGAAATAAAACTCAAAATCTCCTGCATTAGCAAAACGCTCCTTATATTTATTGTATGCCAATGTATAATCCGTTTCACCCCATGTTTTTTCATTTGGAATCAATCCATTAAATCTTGGATTTTCCTTGTTCAAATAACTGTAAAATTCTTGTTGAAAAAAGAATCCGGGTTGTGATGCCATATTTTTAAAAAAGGCAGATTGCTTTTGCTTGTAGCCTTCATAAGCGGTTACATCTAAATTTAAATCTGTAAAATAAGCGTGAGTCATCTGGAACAAATACTCTAAATCCTTGGGAGTAGTTTTTCCTCTCAGACCTTCAGTTGTATTTGCTATGTAAGGATTCACACTGGCAATTTTACCCGTCATAAATTTATTGATATCATTTAATTTCAGTCCTGAGAAACCCGCTTCAGTTAAGGCTCCATTAGCAAACTGGACCTTTTTCATTTCTTCATTAGAATACAAATTGCTTCCACCCAAACTTACCGCTTCAAAGAGAATCTCATCATTTTTGAAGTCAGTATTTTTATAAGTAACTTTTACTCCGTTAGAAAGAATTAATGTTTTTACACCTATTTTATCATCGCTTTCCCGTTTAACGATACTGCCTGAAACAACATCTTCTCTCAAAAGCCCTTTTACCACAGCTACGTCTTCATAGGGTTTAATTTCGTCAACATTTATTTTTAATGCATTCAAAACCTCCTGTTCCGAAGGTTTTTTAAGACCCTCTTTTTCCGGACCAGTCAGGACAATAACTCGATTATCATCTTTGACGTATTCCTTAATAAAACCATTAACATCATGTAAGCCTATTGAAGGTAAAATTTGTTTCATCGTTGCAAATGTCCATTCAATTCCTGGAGCAGGTTCTTTTTTCAGGAAATTAGCCTGGTATTCCCCGACAAAGCTTTCAGAATTAGTTTTATTTCTATCATTATATGATTTTTCGATTGCAGCCAAAAATTCCGCTTTTGATCGGTCTAATTCTCCTTGTGTAAAACCAAATTTCTTAGCTCTTTCATTCTCCGTAACCAAAACCTTCAATGCGTCCAATTGCTTATCTTCTTGAGACATCGCTATAGACTGATACGCTTTTTTATTTCTGGCCCATGTTTCACCGTGATAGGAATATCCGTAAGTAAAAGGAGGAGTGGCTGAATTTGTCAATTCATCCAATCTTGAATTCAACATGGCTGTAAATAATCCTTCTACCAGATAATTTTTAAAATCCATTACGGTTACCAGGGATTTTGGTAAACCATAATCCTTGTATACCAACTGCACTTGGGCGTTTGTTGCTTCTTTATCGCTTTCAATTGCTACAAAAGTTTCTTTGTGATTTGGTACCTCAAAAGTTTTTCGTGGTTTTTCATTTTTAGGATTTTGGTAGTTCGAAAAGTGAGCTATCACTTTTTTCTCCATTTCGGCTACATCAATATCTCCAACAACAATAACGCTCATTAAGTCAGGGCGATACCAATCTTTATAAAAGCTTACAATTTTATCGTATTTAAATGTTTCTAAAATCTCCTTTTTTCCAATTGGCAAACGATCCGCATAATGTGAGTTGTACATCATTTTAGGTAAATAACGCGCCATCATTCTTTTTTGAGCACCTAAACCCAAACGGTATTCCTCAAGGACAACACCTCTTTCTTTATCAATTTCTTGCGGAGTCAAGTTTGCATTAAAAGCCCAATCCTCAATAATATTAAAGCCATTCTCTAATTTTTCAGGGCTATCTGAGGGAATAGGAAGAAAATAAACCGTTTCTTCAAAACTCGTATAAGCATTTAAATGTTGTCCGAATTTTACGCCTATGCTTTGTAAATAATCAACCAATTTGTTTTTTGGAAAACGTTTGGTTCCGTTAAAATTCATATGCTCCATAAAGTGAGCCAATCCTTGTTGGTCGTCATTTTCAAGAATAGAGCCCGCATTGATAACCAGCCTCAAATCTACTTTATGCTCCGGTTTGGCATTTTTCTTGATGTAATACGTTAGACCATTTTTAAGTTTCCCTGTTTTTACACTGGAATCAAAAGGAATTGCCTTTGAGTAATCCATTTCCTGTGCAAAAATCGCCGCCGGAAACAATAACAGACCTAAAGCTAATTTACTAAGTTGTTTCATATTGTTGGGTTTATTTTAATCAAAACTAAACAGATAACTTTAATTTTTATGAATTATTATAAAAATTTTAACAGAAATTACTCACAAACTTAATTTATATTTTCACCACAAAAAACCACCCCAATTAAAATGAATCGGAATCACTATATTTACAATATTCAAGTTACTAAGCCATGACAAAAACTTTTTTCAAAAAATTTACGTTATTTCTATTCCTCTTTTTATCCTATGGCTCGTTTGCACAAGTACAAAAAGAGGTTGCCCCTCCCTATAATATCAAGACGATTTCTTTTGTACAAAGTGAACAGAATGTAATCCCTATTTTCAAATTAGGGGAAGGATTTCAATTGCAATTTGATGATCTGTTTGGTAATGATGCCGATTATTACTACGAAATAATACATTGCGACTATAATTGGAATCCAACGGACATTCCTAAAAGTGAATATTTAAAAGGTTTTGATAACCAAAGAATTTCAGATTACACTAATTCTTTCAATACCTTACAAATCTATTCCCATTATAGACTCCCTATTCCAAATCAGTTTACACAATTATTAATCAGCGGTAATTATATGCTGAAAATCTTAAACAACGACAAAGAAGTTATTTTTTCCCGAAAATTTGTTCTTTATGAAGATGTGGTCACGGTTCCTATCCAAGTAAAAAGAGCAAGAACCGTCAGTAATCTGGAATCGAAACACAACTTGGAATTTACTATTAAATCAAGTACAATTACGTTTCAAAATCCATTAAAAAATGTGAAAGTAGTTTTACTTGAAAATGGACAATTCAATGATGCGATTACAAATATTGTCCCTCAATACACCATTGGAAATGATTTAATTTACAAATATGACACCCAAACTCAGTTTTGGGCCGGAAACGAGTTTTTATATTTTGAAAACAAAGACATCAGAGCTGCCAATAATAACGTAGCCCGTGTGGATTCGAATAATGAAATCTACAGTTTTCATTTATACACCAATAATGCCAGAACAAATTTTCCTTATTCCGTAACACAAGATGTAAATGGGAATTTTGTAGTTAAGAACATAAATGCGGCAAATAGTGAAATTGAAGCTGATTATGCCTGGGTATATTTTAGTCTTTCCGCCCCTACTTTTAGAATTAATAAAGACATCTATATAAACGGCATGTTCAATAATTATAACCTGACACCCGAATACAAAATGGATTACAATGAAAAAAAAGGTATTTATGAAAAAGCAGTTTTAATAAAACAAGGATTTACAAATTTTCAATATGTAGTTGCCGATAGTAAAGGGACCATCGATCATGAAAATGCAATTGACGGAAATTTTTATCAAACAGAAAATGATTATTTCATAATGGTGTATTATCGTGAAAATACTGATCGCTATGACAGAGCTATTGGAAAGGGGACTGCAAATTCATTAAATATCATCAACTAAAAAAAACTTTTCGAAAAATGACTATACAAAATCAAATTTTTGTAAATTTGTCATTATTAAGCACCTATTCAATTTATTTATTATGGTTTCTCAAATAACAAGAGGCATAAAGATATCGGTATTGACTAGTTTTGAAGGAACCTACTTCAAAAACTACAAGATTCACTTTGCCTTTAGTTATGAAATCACAATTGAAAATCACAGTAAAGATTCTGTTCAGTTAACTTCTCGCCATTGGGAAATTTTCGATTCTCTAAACGATATAGAAGTAGTAGATGGTGAAGGTATCATTGGAAAAAAACCAGTCTTAAAACCAGGCGAATTCCACACGTACAGTTCAGGTTGCCTATTATCATCTCCTTATGGTGCAATGAAAGGATATTTTAATATGATTAATTTTACTTCTACAAAAAATTTCAAAGTTATTGTACCTACATTCAGACTTTGTGCTCCGTTTGCATTAAACTAATTGCTCCTCTTTTGAATTATTTTGATTTTATTAGGATCAAATAACGAAATTTTTAAATTATCCTTTGTACTTTTGTCCTGACCTAAATTATTCGCAATATTTGGAATGATTTTATTTTTTCAATTGTTTAATCTTACCTGCCTTAAAACAGGTCCTCTAATTACAACATCATGTTAAAAGGATTTTTTAATGTACCAAAAGCGGTAAACGAACCGGTAAAAGCGTACGCACCAAATTCACCTGAAAAAGCAGCTGTTCAAGCCGCTTATACAAAAATGTGGAATTCTAAAATCGATGTTCCTTTATACATCGGAAGCGAAGAAATTAGAACGGGTAACACAAAAAACATGACCGCTCCTCACGATCATAAACATATCGTAGGAACCTATCATCTTGCTGAAAAAGCAGATGTCGAAAAAGCGATTGCAAATGCATTGGAATCAAGAACCGCATGGGCTGCTATGGCTTGGGAACAAAGAGCAGCAATTTTCCTTAAAGCAGCTGAATTGATTGCAGGTCCCTATAGAGCAAGAATAAATGCCGCAACAATGATTGCGCAGTCTAAAAATATCCATCAGGCTGAAAT
Organism: Flavobacterium kochi; assembly: GCF_048286715.1. Lineage (NCBI taxonomy): Bacteria > Pseudomonadati > Bacteroidota > Flavobacteriia > Flavobacteriales > Flavobacteriaceae > Flavobacterium > Flavobacterium kochi. The sequence goes on along the minus strand of NZ_JBLVPW010000003.1, from coordinate 198,170 downwards.
TGATGCTTCTTGTGAACTGATCGATTTTTTACGTTTCAACGTAGAATTTATGACTCAAATTTACAGTGACCAGCCAAAATCCAACTCCGATATGTGGAACCGATTAGAGTACAGACCACTCGAAGGTTTTATATATGCCATTACCCCTTTTAATTTTACCGCAATTGCCGGAAATCTTCCTGCAAGTGCTGCAATGATGGGCAATGTTGTTATTTGGAAACCAAGTGACAGTCAAGTTTTCTCTGCAAAAATCATCATTGATGTTTTCAAAGAAGCAGGAGTTCCTGATGGCGTTATCAATGTTGTTTTTGGAGATGCTTTGATGATTACCGATACTGTTTTGGCAAGTCGTGATTTTGCAGGAATCCATTTTACAGGTTCAACACATGTATTCAAGGATATTTGGTCTAAAATCGGAACTAACATTCACCATTATAAAACATACCCAAGAATTGTAGGCGAAACCGGTGGAAAAGATTTCATTATTGCGCATCCAAGTGCAAGTGCAAAACAAGTTGCAACGGGAATTGTACGCGGCGCTTTTGAATTTCAAGGTCAAAAATGTTCTGCAGCTTCAAGAGCATATGTACCGCAAAGTTTGTGGCCAGCTATAAAAGAACAATTAATTACCGATACAAAATCCCTGAAAATGGGTTCGCCAGAAGATTTTGGCAACTTTATTACTGCGGTTATTCACGAAGGTTCATTTGACAAATTGGCCAGTTTTATTGACCAAGCCAAAAAAGACGCTGATGCTGAAATTATAGTTGGTGGTAATTATGATAAATCTGTTGGTTATTTCATTGAACCAACAATAATCGTAACTACAAACCCACACTATACGACAATGGAAACTGAATTATTCGGACCTGTAATGACGATTTTCGTTTACGAAGACGCAAAATGGGAAGAGACATTGGAGTTAGTTGATACCACTTCAGAATATGCTTTAACGGGTGCTGTTTTCAGTCACGACCGTTACGCAATTGAACAGGCAACTACCAAATTGCAAAATGCTGCAGGGAACTTCTACATCAACGACAAACCAACCGGAGCCGTTGTAGGAATGCAACCTTTTGGTGGCGCAAGAGCATCAGGAACCAATGATAAAGCAGGTTCAGCATTGAACTTGTTGCGTTGGGCTTCACCAAGAACTATAAAAGAAACGTTTGTTACTCCAGAAGATTACAGATATGCATTTTTAGGAGAATAGTTTTAAAAAGATTGAAGATTTTAGAATTAAGATTCTTCATATAGCATTAAAAAACCCTCCAAGAATTCAAATAATTTTGAAGTATTGGGGGGTCTATTTTTTAAGCACAAAAACAGCTGGACACTACTCTTTTTACAGAACCGACTAAAAGGGCAAGTTATTAAAAATCATAATTTGAAATTGAGTTCTGTTCTTTGTTGGTAAAAATTGTGTCATCACACCTGCCTCAACTTTAATATATTTACTTAAACAATATCCAACACCACCGTAAAGACGATCCCTGTCATATTGATTTTGTTGTGTGTTGATGAAAATTTCATTTGACAACGAAGCATAAACCGCATTTTTTTCTATCAATTTTTTATTTAGCGGAACATTCAAAGAGAGCGAATAACGCAAACGCATTTTAAAATCTTCTTCAATAAATCGTTGTTCAAAACGATATCTATGCTGAATGTATACCCTTCCGAATTGTTGTTTTGTGATAAATTGCTGGAAGATTCTGTGTTCATCCGTTTGCACCTTCTCTGCTGTTCCGGCGACATAAGGTTCTGAATGGATGTAAGCATATCCTAACAATATATTATTATTGTTTTCTGATAAATTATAACCTAAACCTGTCCTAATAAGCAATTGTTCAAGATCTCCTGCGAAATTAAAATTTTGATATTGCACTTCATTTTGCCAATTGAATCGATTATTTATTTTTTGGTTGCCCAAATAAGCAAACCAATTCCCTACATCTGATTTTTGTGCATTTGTAGTAGCTGCTGCAAACAGCAACAACAAAAAGCAAAATGATTTTACTTTATTTGTCATTCCATTTTATTATTTTAGGTCCTGTACTATTCTAGTTTACAGATACTGAATAGCCAGACACGAATTCAACGCCACAAAACAAATCTTACACCACAAACTTCCACGGCAAATGCACCACTTTCTTAGTTTCAAAGAATTCGTCTTCAAAAAAGTCCGCTAAATTATATTCTTTGGCTTTTGGAAAATCTTTTAATTCTTCGGTTAAATCCCCTCCTTTTAGATAAAGAATGCCATTTTTCAATTCGTGTTTATTATTTTTCTTGATTTTGGTTTTCACCCAAGAAACAAAATCCGGCATATTAGTGACAGCACGACTCACAATAAAATCAAAATCACCTTTTACATTCTCGGCGCGAAGTTGTTCTGCTTTTACGTTTTTCAGTTCTAATGCTTCGACCACCGCCTGAACCACTTTTATTTTTTTGGCAATAATATCGATCAAAAAGAACCGCGTTTCCGGAAAAAGAATCGCCAATGGAATTCCAGGAAATCCACCACCAGTTCCAACATCCAGAACATAAGTTCCCGGTTCAAATTTTATAATTTTCGCAATTCCCAACGAATGTAAAATATGTTTGGTATATAAAGCATCAATATCTTTTCTCGAAATGACATTTATTTTTTCATTCCAGTCGTGGTATAGCAAATCCAATTTTTCAAATTGTTCTTTTTGAATATCGGTTAAATAAGGAAAATACTTAAGAATCTCGTCCATGCTCTAATTTTTTAACAAAAGTACTATTTTTAGATTGTAAATATTTAACTCAATTTTGCATATTGAAAATTTATAATAATTATCTTTGGGGATTATTATAAAATTATATGAACAAGACCGCTCCTACATTTGCAAAGCAAGACAATCTGAAGTTTTTCAGAACGCTTAACTCGCGGGTAAACAATTACTTCAAAGAAAACGATATTCAAAAAACAGGAAATTGGAAACTTTATTTGAAAACGATAATTCTGTTTACAGTTTTTCTTGCGCCGTATTTTTTGATACTGACCCTGGATATGCCTTTTTGGGCCCATGTGTTATTAACTATCGTTATGGGAATAGGCATGGCCGGAGTGGGAATGAATGTAATGCACGATGGGAATCACGGCTCCTATTCTAATAAAAATTGGGTAAATAAATTCATGGGAGGAACCATTTATGTTCTTGCAGGAAATGTATATAACTGGCAAGTGCAGCACAATGTTTTACACCATACGTATACCAATATTCCAGGTCATGATGAAGATTTAGATGCGGGACGCGTCATTCGTTTTACAAAAGAAGCAAAATGGTATAATTTTCACCGTTTTCAACAATATTATTCTGTTTTTTTATATGGGTTATTAACTTTCAACTGGGCCATAACTACTGATTTTAAACAAATGAGAAGTTACTTAAAAAGAAAATTATCCTATGGTGAAGCTAAAAGCCCAAAAATACTCTGGACCACTTTAATCATTACAAAAGTAATTTATGTTTCCATTTGGATTGTATTACCTATTCTTATAGGAATTACGTGGTGGAAAGTACTTATTGGCTTTTTTGTAATGCATTATACCGCAGGATTAATATTAAGTGTTGTTTTTCAATTGGCACATGTTGTGGAAGAAACCACTAATCCATCTCCAAATGAATTGGGTGAAATGGATAATACCTGGGCGATTCACCAATTGTTTACCACAACCAATTTCGCACCAAAAAACAAAATTGTAAACTGGTACACCGGAGGATTAAACCATCAAATAGAACACCATATTTTCCCAAATATTAGTCATGTACATTACGGTAAAATTGCAAAAATTGTAAAAGAAACTGCTCAAGAATGCAACTTACCTTATTACGAATATAAAACAATGCGAAGTGCTGTTATCGCTCATTTCAAACATTTAAAAGAGTTGGGAATGAAACCGGAACTTATCTAATCGCATTAGAGCACTGTGGTGCATCACTCTAAAACTAAAAAACTAATTACAATTAACTAAAAAATGAATCCACTTTCAGACAGAATTAACAATCTAGCTACATCACAAACACTAGCAATGGCTGCTTTGGCCAGAGAATTAAAAGCACAAGGAAAAGATATTATCAGCTTAAGTTTAGGCGAACCTGATTTCAATACGCCGGACTTCATTAAAGAAGCTGCAAAAAAAGCGATCGACGAAAACTACAGTACTTATTCTCCAGTTGAAGGATATGCTGATTTAAAAGAAGCAATCTGTAGAAAATTTAAAAGAGACAATAATCTAGAGTACAAACCCTCTCAAATTGTAGTTTCGACCGGAGCAAAACAATCCTTATACAATATTGCGCAAGTAATGTTAAACGATGGTGACGAAGTGATTTTACCAGCACCGTATTGGGTTTCCTATTTCGAAATTGTAAAACTATCCGGTGGAGTTCCTGTAGAAGTTCCAACTTCTGTAGATACTGATTTCAAAATCACACCAGAACAATTAGAGGCAGCGATCACGCCAAAAACAAAAATGATGTGGTTCAGTTCTCCTTGTAATCCAAGTGGATCTGTGTACAATAGAGAAGAATTAACTGCATTAGCAAAAGTATTAGAGAAATATCCAAACGTTTATGTTGTTGCCGATGAAATCTATGAGCACATCAATTTCTCAGGAACTTTTTGTAGCATCGCTTCAATCCCGGGAATGCTGGAAAGAACGATTACCGTAAATGGAGTAGCAAAAGCTTTCGCCATGACAGGTTGGAGAATTGGATACATTGGAGCTCCTGAATTCATTGCAAAAGCATGTACTAAAATTCAAGGTCAAGTGACAAGCGGCGCCAACAGTATCGCACAACGTGCTACCATTACTGCTGTAGATGCTGATCCAAGCGTTTTAAAACACATGGTTGATGCTTTCCATAGCCGTAGAGATTTAGTGGTTGCATTATTGAAAGACATTCCTGGAATCAAAATTAATGTCCCAGAAGGTGCTTTTTATGTATTTCCAGACGTTTCTTCTTTCTTCGGAAAAACATTGAAAGGAACTTTCATCAAAGACGCTAACGATTTTTCTATGTACCTTTTGGGCGAAGCTAATGTAGCAACTGTAACAGGTGATGCATTTGGAAACCCGGACTGTATCCGTTTCTCTTACGCGACAAGTGAAGATCTATTGAAAGAAGCGTTACGCAGAATAAAAGAAGCGGTATCATTGACCGAAGTTCCTGCATAAAACAAAAACACTTCAAGTTTTTTTAATATAACGTTTAAGGTTCAAAGTAATAAAACTTTGAACTTTAAACGTTTTTATTTTAGGGTCGGGTTATGCTGAAAAAGAGGATCAGACTTGCTGTTGCAAATGGAATCACCGAACTTCCTTAAAAACAAAAGCGTAGTGAAGCACCCTTTTTTTCTCGTTAAAAAAACGAGACAAAAAAGGGTTTTCACTGCTATTCTTCACGCAAAAAAAACACTATTTTTGCTTACCATTTAAATCGGTTTTATACGATTCAGCAACTTGAAACTTCAAAAAAATGAAAATACTGCTTCTCGGCTCAGGCGAATTAGGAAAAGAATTTGTAATCGCAGCACAACGCATCGGGCAAAAAGTGATTGCAGTTGACAGTTACGAAAATGCTCCTGCAATGCAAGTTGCCCATGATTTTGAAGTAATCAATATGCTTGACGGTGAAGCACTCGACCAAATTGTTGCCAAACACCAACCCGATTTGATCGTTCCTGAAATAGAAGCCATTCGTACTGAACGTTTTTATGACTATGAAAAACAAGGAATCACTGTAGTTCCATCTGCGAAGGCGGCAAACTTCACCATGAACAGAAAAGCAATTCGTGATTTGGCTTCCAAAGAATTAGGATTAAAAACCGCCGATTATCGATACGCTACAACCGCTGAAGAATTACAAAAAGGTGTTGAAGCGGTGGGAATGCCTTGTGTCGTAAAACCATTAATGTCTTCGTCTGGAAAAGGGCAATCCACCATAAAAAACGAGGCTGATATCGAGAAGGCATGGAATTATGCCGTGGAAGGCTCCCGTGGTGATGTCGTTGAAGTTATTGTGGAAGCCTTTGTAAAATTCAATTCGGAAATCACATTATTGACCGTTGTTCAAAATAACAATCCTACTTTGTTTTGCGCGCCAATAGGCCACAGACAAGAACGAGGCGATTACCAGGAAAGCTGGCAACCCGCCAGAATTGCTGACAAAGATTTATATGAAGCACAGGACATGGCCGAGAAAGTAACCGAAGCTTTAGGCGGTGCGGGACTTTTTGGCGTGGAATTTTTCCTTGCCGATGACGGCGTTTATTTTTCTGAATTATCGCCAAGGCCACATGATACCGGAATGGTAACTCTGGCCGGAACACAGAACTTCAATGAATTCGAATTGCATTTACGAGCTATCCTAAGTTTGCCCATCTTCGAAATCACATTAGAAAAAGCCGGAGCCAGCGCCGTGATTTTAGCATTGGAAAACTCAACAAATCCAACGTATTCGGGAATTTCAACTATCGCAGCGCTGCCAAAAACTGATTTCAGAATCTTTGGAAAACCGTCTTCTCGTCCCTATAGAAGAATGGGTGTGGCTTTAGTAAATGATGCTTTAGAAACTCCAATTGAAGCAATAGTGGAAAAAGCAAAAAAAGCAGCTGGCTTAGTGACTGTACATGCCTAATTACTTTTTAAAAACACGAAAAACTGTAGGGGTCATTCCGGTATGTTTTTTGAATAACCGCGTAAAATAGGAATAATCATCGAATCCTAATTCAGTTGCAATTTCATTGATCGTCATTTTTTTGTCCATTAGCATCCGTTTGGCCTCAAGAATAATTCTTTCAGTAATCACTTCGGTCGTCGTCTTTTTCAGGATTTCATTGCATATCCTGTTCAGATGTTTTAAAGTAATATGGAGTTGGGATGCATAGAAAGAAGGCGTTTTTTCTGTTTTAAATTTTTTTTCTAGTAACACTTCAAAACTTTTAATTTTCACATTATACGAATGCGCTTCATGGAGATTCGTTTCACTATATTTTCTGGCAATTTCGATATGTATAATGTCTAGCAAATTCAGTATTTTATCCCGCTTCAACATTTTATTTTCTTTGGTTTCTGCAATCATACCATTAAAATAAGGCAAAATCATTTTCGTTTCGGTTATATCAAATACCATTTCCGGTTTATTATTCACCGACGAATAAAAAGGATAGTCACCGATGGTTTTTTGTCCAAAATAGAGATTATACATTTCCTGTGAATAGAAAATCACAAACCCTTCCACATCATCCGATAAATCCCAATGGTGCATTTGCCCGGGCTGCAAAAAAAACATACTTCCCGGCTGAATCGCAAATACATCAAAATCTATTTCATGTGTTCCCGAGCCTTTGGTAAAAAAAACCAAAACATAAGAATTATGCCGATGCGGATCCTCAACAAAACTATGGTCAATTAAGTGATTTTTGAATGTATTAACATATAAATCGCTATTCAAAGAATTGCAGTTAAACCGCTGAATGTTATAAATAGGATATTTTTTCATGACTACCTAATGTCTTTATTGTGCTATAATTAGCGAATATAGAAAATATCCTTGACGTGGATAAGAAATACCTTTGATAAAAATAATAAAAATGTCACACGCTATTACTCACATTCTAAATAATGACTGCCCTCATTGTCTTGAAGGCAAGGTATTTAAAGAAAAAAACATTTTTTTCAATATTGGATTCCCCAAAATGAATCCGTATTGTTCGCACTGTCAATTTAAATTTGAAAAGGAGCCTGGCTATTTCTTTGGTGCCATGTATGTCAATTACGGTCTGACAGTGGCTCAAGGAATTGCCACCTATGTTATTGCCCAATTTTTCTTTAAAGAAACTTTTGATTTAAGAATCATTCCTATTATTGCTGTTGTTATTGTTACCATGGCTTCTTTTAATATCCGTTTTTCCAGATTATTATGGATTTATATGTTTAAAAATTATTCTTTATAAGAAAAATAGCTTCTCCTTGGGGAACTGCAGATACAAATTGCATTGGCAACATACAAGGAAACAGCCCCCTTAGAGACGAAAGCGAGACGACTGGCAATGAAAAAATATAAAAGACCAGCTCCCAAAAGTCATTCCAATAAATCCTAAAAAAGTAGTATTTTTGTAGCTTAATTTAAATGTTTCCGCAACATTGCAGAACTTTACACTTTAAACAAAAATATATGAAAGCATACGTATTTCCGGGTCAGGGTGCACAATTCACAGGAATGGGCAAAGACCTATATGAGAACTCCACATTAGCAAAGGAATTATTCGAGAAAGCCAATGAAATTTTAGGTTTCCGCATCACAGACATTATGTTTGAAGGCACGGCCGAAGAATTAAAAGAAACCAAAGTTACACAACCTGCGGTTTTCTTGCATTCGGTAATTTTGGCAAAAACGTTAGGTGAAGATTTCAAACCGGAAATGGTAGCGGGACACTCATTGGGCGAATTTTCAGCATTAGTGGTAAACGGTGCATTGTCTTTTGAAGACGGATTGCGGTTGGTTTCACAACGTGCTTTGGCGATGCAAAAAGCCTGCGAAATAAAACCTTCCACTATGGCAGCTGTTTTAGGATTAGCTGATAACATCGTAGAAGAAGTTTGTGCTTCGATTGATGGAATTGTAGTTGCTGCCAATTACAACTGTCCTGGACAACTAGTGATTTCTGGGGAAACATCAGCAGTGGAAAAAGCCTGCGAAGCGATGAAAACGGCAGGTGCAAAACGCGCTTTATTGCTGCCTGTTGGTGGTGCTTTTCACTCGCCAATGATGGAACCAGCAAGAGAAGAATTAGCTGCTGCCATTGAAGCGACAACTTTCTCGACTCCGATCTGTCCAGTATATCAAAATGTAACGGCTACTGCAGTTTCAGATCCAGCAGAAATAAAGAAAAACCTAATTATACAATTGACGGCTCCGGTAAGATGGACACAGTCTGTACAGCAAATGATAAAAGACGGAGCAACTTCATTTACTGAGGTGGGTCCAGGAAAAGTACTGACCGGATTGATTGGAAAAATTGATAGAGAAGCAGTTACGGCTACTGCATAGTTTAAAGTAATCATCCGTTGTAGTACTATTCGATTTTAAAAATAGCATCCTCATAAATGAAAGTTTATGAGGATTTTTTTATCTTTATAGGATGCATTCCATTTATTAATTTTTAAAATGAAAAAAATGAAAAAAGCACTTTTAGGATTAGCATTTGTTGCAACTTTATTAGCTTCCTGTAAAACAGAAACAAAAGATGAAGTAAAAGAGGCTGCTGAAGCTGTTGGAAATGAAGTGGAAGAGGCTATAGATACGGCAGCTGTAAAGGTTGACGCTGCAGTTGATTCTACCAAGGTTAAAGCGGGAGAAACTCTCGAAAAAGGGGCTGACAAAATGAATCAAGCTGCTGAAAAATTGAAAGAATCAGCAAAAAAATAATCCCAAAAAAGGCTGTCGTTGTGCGACAGCCTTTCTTTTATTTTCTGATTTTTTGTTCCCATTTCCAGGCACTTGCAATTGCTTCTTCCAGCGCAAACTGAGCTTGCCAGCCTAAGACAGTATTGGCTTTATCCGTATTGGCATAAGCAGAAGTAATATCGCCTTCTCTACGCGCTACAATTTTGTATGGTAATTTTTTACCGCTTACTTTTTCGAATGCATGAATGACTTCTAAAACGGAACTTCCGGTTCCGGTTCCCAGATTAAAGGTTTCTACTTTTGCTGTATTCTTCTTATTTAACAATCGTTGCAAAGCAATAACGTGGGCTTTCGCCAAATCAACTACGTGAATATAATCGCGAATACAAGTACCGTCAGGAGTAGGATAATCATCGCCATAAACTGACAATTCTTTTCGTAAACCAAAACCGGTCTGAGTAATAAAAGGGACTAAATTTTGCGGCACCCCTATAGGCAACTCACCAATTTCAGCCGATGGATGCGCTCCAATTGGGTTGAAGTAACGCAATAAAATTGCATTGATATTGGTTACTTTAGCAGTATCAGTGATGATTTCCTCCCCTATTTGTTTGGTATTCCCATAAGGAGACATGGCAGTCTGAACAGAGGCATCTTCAGTAATTGGCATCTTTTCAGCTTGTCCATAAACCGTACAGGAAGAACTGAAAATAAAATTAGCCTCTGGTTTTTGTTGCAATTCCTGCAAAATGTAGACTAATGTATTGATGTTGTTTTCATAATACAACAATGGATTTTCGACACTTTCACCAACCGCTTTTGAAGCGGCAAAATGTATGACTCCTGAAATATCATTATGTCTTTTGAAAAAATCCTGCACTTTTTCTTTTTCACGCAAGTCGAGCTTTTCGAAAGCAGGAACTTTTCCGGTAATATTCTGAATCCCATCTAGCACATCCAATGATGTATTCGATAAATTATCGATAATTAGCACTTCAAAACCCTGATTCTGTAATTCAACAACAGTATGAGAACCAATAAAACCTAAACCTCCTGTTACTAGTATTTTCATAATTATTTTTTATCGTTTGCAGGCAACTTAAAAGCCTGTCTGGCAATTAGCAACCATTGTTTTTTTTGCTTTTGCCAAACAAGCATTATTCCAATTTTTATGTCCTTGTCAACTCCGCTATCTCCGGTATGCGCTACAAGTGTATGTCTTACTATAGCAACATCTCCAACAATGGCAATGGTTTGATTTTGAAATTCGGCGGTAACAAAATCGGATTCACCGCTAACAATTTTCGCTATAAATACGGATTGATTTTCGAGATGCCCATCAGAATGTCCGTAACTTAAATCTCCAGACGTTACTGCTTTAAGTTTATATGCATCAGCATCAATCATCGCTTGACGCAAAGTATCGACACGAGCAGCAACAATCGTTTCTTCCCTAGCATTGGAACTGTTTTGAGCTAAACCTGAAAATTGAAATAAAACAACAATAATAGTTGCAAAAAAATATTTCATCGCTATTTACTTTAAAAATTCTAAGACGCTATCGGTAATAAACTTGATTTGTTCGTCATCCAGTTCAGTATGCATTGGTAAGGAAAGCACTTCTTTAACTAACTGATTGGTTACTGGAAAATCTTCTTCTTTGTAACGCGAATCCTTATATGCCTTTTGCGAATGCAATGGAATTGGATAATAAATCGCGCAAGGAATACCTTTATCTAATAAATGTTGCATTAAACCATTCCGATCAGCATCAATAACACGTAAGGTGTATTGATGAAAAACGTGAGAGTCACCGATATCACCAATACTTGGCGCAATTATATTTTTATGTCCTTCAAAAGCAGCCGAATATTTTCTGGCCGCATCTTGTCTTGCCTTACTATATTGATCCAATAAAGGTAATTTAGCATTCAAAACCGCAGCCTGAATACTGTCCAAACGAGAATTTACTCCAACCACATCGTGATGATAGCGCTCGTACATTCCGTGATTTACAATTCCGCGAAGTTGGTGAGCCAATGCATCGTCATCGGTAAAAATAGCACCGCCATCTCCGTAACACCCGAGATTTTTGGAAGGAAAAAATGAAGTCGCTCCTACGTGTCCAATAGTTCCCGCTTTCTTTTTGGTTCCGTCCAAAAATTTACAGTTGGCTCCAATGGCTTGAGCATTATCTTCGATAACGAATAAATTATGTTCCTTGGCAATAGCCATAATTGCTTCCATATTGGCGGCACGACCAAACAAATGTACAGGCACAATCGCTTTGGTTCTTGGCGTAATTGCTTTTTTAATTCCTTCGATAGAAATATTCATATTATACATATCGACATCGACTAAAACAGGCGTTAATTGCAGTAAAGCAATTACTTCCACTGTCGCTGCAAAAGTAAAATCGGCTGTGATTACCTCATCGCCAGGCTTTAAATCCAATCCCATCATGGCAATTTGCAGTGCGTCAGTTCCATTTGCACATGGAATTACATGCTTTACGCCTAAATATTCTTCTAAAGATTTTTGAAATTGATGAACTTGAGGTCCGTTGATATAGGAATTTGTATCTAAAACTTCCTGAATCGAGACATTTACAACGTCTTTTATTTTATCATATTGACTTTTTAAGTCAACCATTTGGATTTTTTTCATTGAAATTTTTGTTTAAAGTTCGAAAGTTTAAGGTTTCTGGAAACAACAAACACTTTCTTAAAACGAAGAACAAAAATAGTTATTTAATGATTTTAAACCAATGAAATTAATATAAAGAAAAACGTATTTTAGCCACAAAATTTCAATGATGCTTTTTCTCTATAATCTTATTGTTCGAATTGCCGGTTTTTTATTAAAAATCACGGCGCTTTTCAGTCTAAAAATCAAACTTTTTGTTGAAGGCCGGAAAGTTGTTTTTCCTGTTTTAGAACAAAAAATAAAACCTTCCGATAAAACAATTTGGTTTCACGCTGCCTCATTAGGTGAATACGAGCAAGGCTTGCCTGTTATTGAAAAAACAAAAGAAAAATTTCCGCTGCATAAAATTGTGGTTACCTTTTTCTCCCCTTCGGGCTACGAAGTTCGCAAAAACAATACCGTTGCTGATGTCACAGTTTATTTACCTTTGGACACTAAAAAAAATGCACAGGAATTTTTGAGACTGGTTCACCCAGATTTAGTATTTTTCATCAAATATGAATACTGGCTGAATTATTTAAGTGAACTTAAAAAACAAAATACTCCAACTTATTTAATTTCTGGTATCCTAAGAAAGAACCAAATGTTCTTTAAATGGTATGGCGGCTTCTACAGAAAAGCGCTGGACTCCTTCACTTATTTTTTTGTTCAAAATGAAAACTCCAAAAAATTATTACTGCAATTGGACAAAACCAATGTAGCAGTTTCCGGAGATACCCGTTTTGACAGAGTTGCTGCAATTTTAGAAAAAGACAACACTTTGGATTTCATTGCCAATTTTAAAAACAAAACTTTAACCATTGTGGTGGGCAGTTCTTGGCCAAAAGACGAAAACTTATTAGTTGATTTTATAAATTCCAATAATTACAACGTAAAATTCATAATTGCGCCACATAATATAAAAGAAGAACAGATTCAGCAATTAAAAAACAGCATCACTAAGAAAACCATTCTTTTTTCTGAAAAGGAAAATGCAGCTCTTGCCGAATATGATGTCCTGATCATTAACACCATTGGTATTCTGACAAAAATATACAGTTATGCCGACATTGCTTATGTTGGCGGTGGTTTTGGAAATCCTGGCGTGCATAACATCCTTGAGCCTGCGACTTTTGGCGTTCCGATAGTGATCGGACAAAACTACTCCCATTTTGACGAAGCAATCGCTTTAGTGAATCTAGAAGGCTGCATTGCTGTTTCCAATAAAAAAGAACTGGATGCTACTTTCACAAACTTAATCCTAAACGAGATAGAACGTCAGGAAAGAGGACATATTTGCAGCACTTTTGTGCAAATGAACAAAGGCGCCACAAATGTGATTATGAATACCATTTCAAATTTTGAAACGCATTAAGATCTGAATACTGGTTTAACAAAAAAATCCATTGAATCAAAAGATTTTCTTTTAGACAAACTATCCATCATTAAGGGAGTGCTTCACAACTTACTGCAGGAAGCATTACTACGCATCGAAAATGGATTATAAAAGTTTGTAAGAGTATCATTCATTAAATTAGTCCTACTTTATTTCACTCCATTCGCCTTCTGGCATAATAGTTGTTGTAAATGAGGATGTTGGAAAAAAGCATTATTTTTTAAAAAAAAAATAAAAAAATATTTTACATATTAAAAAATTTATATCTTTGCCACGAATTAATAATTAACCTTTTATAATAAAGTAAGATGAAAAAAGTATTTTTAAGTTTAGCTGTTGTTGCTGTTTTAACTGTTGTATCATGTAAAAAAGCTGACGCTCCTGCTGATGACGCTGCTGTAGTTGATTCTGCTGCTGTTGTTGTTGACTCTGCTGCTGCTGTAGTTGATTCTGCTGCTGTAGTTGTTGATTCTGCTGCTGCTGTAGCTACTGATGCTGCTGCAACTGCAACTGAAGCTGCTAAAACTGCAACTGAAGCTGCAAAAAAATAATTAGAACTCAAATTCTAAAAATTTTAAAGCCATCCGCCTAGCGAGATGGCTTTTTTAATTATTTACAATAGTGTTCTTTTTTAAGAAACCTAAGTATAAGCATAAAAAGAGAGCATTGGTAGTCTTACCAATGCTCTCTTTTTATATAAATTTCATATAAATATTTTTTTTTAGATCTTAATCTAAAAAAACAAAATCATTCTCTGAAAAATCTAATGTTTCGGACTTTGAGCCATAGAGCACAATTTCATTTATTCCTTTTTGAAGACGCAACGAAGTGGTATATTTTCTGCTTGTTGCAAAATGATTGCCTTTCAACATCAATTTAAAATAATACTTCCCACTAGAGGATTTAAACTTTAAAAAATCAGCGGACGCAATATCTTCTTTAAACTTTTCAATATCTTCTTCGCACTCAAATTTAAGTTCATAGCTCAAACTGGTAAAAATAATCTTCCCCTTCCTAGAAGTGAAAACAAATTTATACTCATCGCTATTTCTTTTACTAATCACAAAAGCCCCCATAACACCCCTTTAAATACACTAAATCACTAAAACCAAAGATTAACGCCACAAATATATTTTCTCGCTCTAGCGGCACTAAAATCGCTACAATTGCGGCTATCTAGATCGACATCCTAAAATTAAAATGGATTTGTTATAAAATAAAAAAAGCTCCAAACATAGTTTGAAGCTTTTTTAGTACTCAGAGCGGGACTTGAACCCGCACGAACATTGCTGTTCACTGGATTTTAAGTCCAGCGTGTCTACCAATTTCACCATCCGAGCGTTATGTGGTGTTGGAGCGAAAAACGGGGCTCGAACCCGCGACCTCGACCTTGGCAAGGTCGCGCTCTACCAACTGAGCTATTTTCGCATTTTCAATTCTTAGAAAGAACCGCGATACTTGTTCTGTATTGCGGATGCAAATTTAGGACATTTATTGAATTAAACAAGCCTTTTTTACAAAAAAATCACAGATAAAAGTTAACTTTCTGATAACGTAAACTTTAAACCAAAAAAAATTATTTTCGAGTCAGCATTCTTTTAATCTCGTTAAGTTTCATCAGTGCTTCCATAGGTGTAATAGTATTTATATCTAAACTAATGATTTCTTCTTTGATTTCTTCTAACAAAGGATCATCCAAATTAAAGAAGCTCATTTGCATTTCGTCTTTTGTCGGTTTAATTCCGTTCAGCGCATCGCTGGAATGATTCTTCTCTAATTTTTTCAAAAGCTTCTGTGCCTTCAAAATTACGATCTGAGGCATTCCTGCCATTTTAGCCACATGTATTCCAAAACTATGTGCACTTCCTCCTTTCACTAATTTCCGAATAAAAAGCACGGTATCTTTCAATTCCTTGACCGCAACATTATAATTCTGAATTCTAGGTAATGACTCACTCATTTCATTCAATTCATGATAATGCGTTGCAAACAATGTTTTCGGTTTTGAAGGATGTTCGTGTAAAAACTCCGCAATTGCCCACGCAATAGAAATCCCGTCATACGTACTGGTTCCTCTTCCTATTTCGTCCAAGAGTACCAAACTACGATCAGAAATATTATTCAAGATAGAAGCCGTTTCATTCATTTCCACCATAAAGGTAGATTCCCCCATCGAAATATTATCACTTGCCCCTACTCTGGTGAATATTTTATCGACAATTCCCATTCTCACACTGTCTGCCGGAACAAAACTTCCCATTTGAGACAAGAGTACAATCAAAGCAGTTTGACGTAAAATAGCTGATTTCCCCGACATATTGGGCCCTGTAATCATGATTAACTGTTGTGTTTCCCTATCCAAGAAAACGTCATTGGCAATATAAGGCATTCCAACCGGCAATTGCTTTTCGATAACAGGATGTCTTCCGTTTTTAATATCCAGCTCAAATGTTTCGTCCAGTTCAGGGCAAACGTATTTATTTTCGATAGCCAATTGAGTGAAAGAACACAAACAATCTAACTGCGCAACCAAATTCGCATTCATTTGAACCGGCTTGATATAAGTGGCAATCCAGCTGACTAATTGCTCGAATAGCGCTGCTTCTATTTTATGAATTTTTTCTTCTGCACCGAGGATTTTGGTTTCGTATTCTTTTAATTCCTCCGTAATATATCGTTCTGCATTAACCAAAGTCTGCTTTCGAATCCATTCCGTTGGAACTTTGTCCTTATGCAAATTTCTAACTTCAATGTAATATCCAAAAACATTATTAAAGGAAATTTTCAAAGATGAAATTCCGGTCAATTGCGATTCCCGTTTTTCAATTCCTTCCAAGAATTCTTTACCGGAAGTTGATATTGCCCGCAAATCATCTAATTCCGCATCGATTCCTTTGGCAATAGCATTTCCTTTGGCAATAGCCACAGGAGCATCTTGATTTAAAACAGTTTTAATTTTTTCACGCAGTAATTCGCAACTGTGCAAACTGTCGCCAATTACTTTTACCGCTTCTTGCGGACTTTCTAATGCCAGCGTTTTTATTGGAATAATAGCATCCAATGATTCCTTTAAATAAACCACTTCACGAGGCGATACTTTTCCTGCGGCAATTTTCGAAATCAAACGTTCTAAATCTGAAATTTGTTTGATTTGCTTTTGAATATCTTTCAAAACCTCTTGATTCTCTTTCAAATAAGAAACCACTTGGTGTCGGCTTTTTATTTTAGCAGCTTCTTTCAAAGGAAGTGCCAACCAACGTTTTAATAATCGCCCACCCATTGGCGAAAGCGTTTTATCAATAACATCGAGAAGTGTAACCGCATTGGGATTATAACTATGATACAATTCAAGATTTCGAATTGTAAACCGGTCCATCCAAACATAAGCATCTTCGGAAATACGGTGAATTGCTGTGATATGTTGAACGCGATTATGCTGCGTCTCGGACAAATAATACAAAATAGCTCCAGAAGCAATAATCCCTTCTTTCAATTCTTCAATTCCAAAACCTTTTAATGAAACCGTTTGAAAATGCTTGGTTAAGGTTTCGAATGCATAATCTTCTTTATAAAGCCAGTCTTCCAGGTAAAAACTATGATAATCATCCCCGAAAATTTCCCGAAAATCATTTTTATTATTTTTTGGAATTAAAACTTCGCTTGGATTGAAATTCTGCAATAACTTATCAATGTATTCCGCATTTCCCTGAGCAGTTAAAAACTCCCCGGTTGAAACATCCAAAAACGAAATTCCTATTACTTTATTAGCAAAGAAAACAGACGCCAAAAAGTTGTTAGTTTTAGAGTGCAAAACCTCGTCATTCATAGAAACACCAGGAGTTACAAGTTCCGTAACGCCTCGCTTTACTATAGTTTTGGTCATTTTTGGATCTTCCAGCTGATCACAAATAGCGACACGAAGTCCCGCTTTGACAAGCTTTGGCAAATACGTATTCAAAGAATGATGCGGAAAACCCGCAAGAGCCGTTTCAGTCTCAGAACCCGCTCCTCGCTTGGTCAATACAATACCTAAAATTTTTGAAGCCCTTACCGCATCCTCCCCAAAAGTTTCATAAAAATCTCCTACCCGAAACAACAAACACGCATCCGGATATTTCCTTTTTATCTCGTTGTATTGCTTCATTAATGGCGTTTCCTTAACCGTTTTCTCTTTAGATGCCAAGTTATTTTATATTTAATAAATGAAAAAAAAATGTGTCAGCGAATTTAAATATTTTATAGCGAATAAGTAACACTTCAAAAATTTAATTTTTTTTAAGGAAAAATTAAGCCGTTGGCATGATTTTTTCTTTAAATTTGTTTACTAATTAAAAAATCAAAGAAAATGAAGAAAATAGTTACTCTAGCGATGCTAGTAGTTTTAGGAGTTACCGCTTCTAACGCACAAGAAACATCAAAGGTTACAAAAAAAATAAAAACTGTGACTACCACTACTAAAGTTTCAACTCCAAAAGTAGACGGTGCAGGAATGGTATTTATAACTGAAGTAATTGATTATGGAACAATTGCACACAATGCAGATGGAAAACGTGAGTTTGTTTTCACTAATAATGGCAACAAACCATTAATTATTACAAATACTCAAGGTTCATGCGGATGTACTGTTCCTACTACTCCAAAAGAGCCAATTGCTCCTGGTGCAAAAGGTATTATTGGTGTTAAATATGCTACTGACAGAATCGGTGCATTTACAAAAACAGTAACTGTAACTTCAAATGCTGCAGGACAACCAACTAAAGTTCTAACTATAAAAGGAACTGTTTTAGGAGATGATGCAAAAAGCTAAATTCTAAATTAATTTATAATAAAAAAGCTTCCCTAATTTCGGAAGCTTTTTTATTGAAATAAAGCCAAAAAAATATGAGAAAACTGGAAAACAGCGAACTCGAAAGAAAAACTATCGAAGCTTTTAAAGAATCAGATAAAACACCACTCATTTTAGTGTTAGACGACATTAGAAGCTTACATAATATTGGTTCTGTATTCAGGACTGCAGATGCTTTTTTGATAGAAAAAATATACTTGTGCGGCATAACGGCAACACCTCCAAACAAAGAAATCCATAAAACAGCACTTGGCGCTACCGAAACCGTGACTTGGGAACATAACGATAGCGTTCTTGAAGTTATTGAAAAATTAAAAAAGGAAAATATTATTACACTTGCCATCGAACAAGTAGAAAGTGCCGTTTTTCTTCAGAATTTTAAAGTTGAAAAAGAAAAAAAATATGCTTTAATTTTCGGAAATGAAGTGTACGGCGTTTCTCAGGAAGCGGTCGCAGTGTGTGATGGATGTATCGAAATTCCACAATTAGGAACTAAACATTCCTTAAACATCTCCGTAAGTGCCGGCATAGTAGTTTGGGATTTGTTTCAAAAATTAAATTGGCCAAAATAATTTTTTTTTGAATACGAAATAGTAATACTTTTACAAAATGAGATGTAGTCATTTTTTTAAAGGCCTGGTATTGTTACTATTCTGTTCGAAAGCTACTTTTGCCAATACCTGTAATTTCTCTACCAAAAAGGATCGTTTAATCAAAACCAATTGTATTAAAAGTCCATTACTTAAAAATTCGAGAAAAACCTCAATTGCTATAGACCCTCCTAAGATCAAAGCGGAGGGAAACCAAACCTACTGCCCACAAACCCATGTCAAAATTGCGACCAGCGTAACAATAACGAATAACCCCGCCGAAACCGGTACCAATGCAGTTTACATTCAAATTTCAGCAGGTTATGTTTATGGACAAGACGAACTTAAGCTAACCGGCTCTCATCCTAACATTATACCAGCTTGGAATTCTTCGGAAGGAAAACTAACACTATCAAGTGCAACAGCTAGTCTGGTTCCGTACAGTGATTTTGAAGCCGCAATAAAAGATATTGAATTTTACAATTCATCTCCTTCACCATCAGGAATTAGAAATTTTTCTATCAGTTTAGGCACAGGCCAAGCGAATTATTTACCCCGAAATGGTCATTTCTACGAATATGTACCCTATTTAGGCATCACTTGGTCAGCGGCAAAAGCAGCGGCAGAAGCGAAAACATATTATGGTTTGCAGGGATATTTAGCCACAATTACAGCTGACGACGAAGCGCAATTAGCAGGCAAACAAGCACCTGGTGCTGGTTGGATTGGTGGCAGCGATGCTGAAACAGAGGGGGTATGGAAATGGGTGACCGGACCTGTGGAGGAAAGAGTTATATTTTGGAATGGACTCGCCAATGGTTCTAGCCCCAACAATTTTGCTTTTTGGAATACAAATGAGCCTAATAATTCAGGCGAGGAAGATTATGCGCACATTACCGCTCCTGGCGTTGGAACTCCTGGCTCCTGGAATGATTTGCCCGATGCTGGCAGACCAAGCGGTTCTTATCAGCCGAAAGGATATATTGTGGAATATGGAGGCATGCCGGGCGAACTTCCTCTTGAAATTTCAGCAAGCACAACCATCACAATACCTATAATAAGCAGCACCACACCAGCCTCAAGATGTGGCTCAGGACCAGTTACGCTACAAGCAACCGCTGCTAACGGAACTGTAAATTGGTATGACGGTGCAGGAAATCCTGTAGGCACTGGAAACAATTACACAACCCCTACATTATCAGCAACAACTACTTATTATGTTGACACGGGTTGCTCTACAGCAAAAACATCAATTATAGCAACAATAAACACCATTCCCGCCATTATATCAACCAACACACCAGTATCAAGATGTGGCGCAGGATCAGTAACGCTGCAGGCAACTCCAGACGTTGGAATTATAAATTGGTATTCCAGTTCAACCGGAACAAACATTGAAGCAACAGGGACAAATTTTACAACCCCTACTATTACTCAAAATACCATTTATTATGCTGAGGCGGTTAACAACGGTTGTGTTTCCGCGAATAGAACTCCTGTGGACATTATCATTTATACCCCACCAGCAGTAACAGATCAAGAACTGACGCTATGTAAGTTGAGTACCATAACGCTGGACGCTTCCCTTTCTGGGATGACTTATTTATGGTCAACAGGAGAAGAAACTCAGACAATTTCCGTGGCTACACCGGGAACCTATACAGTA
This sequence comes from Flavobacterium kochi, assembly GCF_048286715.1. NCBI lineage: Bacteria > Pseudomonadati > Bacteroidota > Flavobacteriia > Flavobacteriales > Flavobacteriaceae > Flavobacterium > Flavobacterium kochi. The sequence continues at coordinate 177,538 of NZ_JBLVPW010000003.1, read as the reverse complement.
GCGATAACAAGTCCAACATCAGGAAACTGTACCAACACAAAAAAAATCACGGTTGTTGAACATGCTACTCCCGAAATAGATCGTGTTGATGTCAATGAAACTACTGTTGTCATTTATTTAAAAAATGCTGAGGATTATTTCGAATACTCCGTTGACGGAATCAATTACCAAAGTTCAAATGTGTTTTTCAATGTCCCAAGCGGACTGCAAACTGCCTATGTGAGAGAATTAAATTACTGCAGTTACGATACGAAAAACTTTATTGTATTGATTGTCCCTAAGTTTTTCACACCAAATAACGACAGCTATAATGATCTTTGGGAAGTAGAAGGATTAATCAATTACCCAGAAGCCCAAGTGACTGTATTTGACCGATATGGAAAGCTGATTATCCAACTCGGCGCATCGAAACAAACTTGGGACGGAACCTTAAATAAAAATTTACTGCCGGCATCCGATTATTGGTATGTCTTAAAAATCGACAATACAAAACCTGAAATAAGAGGCCATTTTTCGCTAAAAAGATAATGGGGTATGACTTTATATTAACTGATTTTCTGCTGAATTTCCTTTAAAATATAAAGGTAATCCTCCTGATTTTTTACAAAGTCCCGATTAGAAACATCTATAATCAGCACATTCAACTCTGTCTGTGATTTAATATAATCAAGGTAACCGTTATTAATTTTATCTAAATAGTCAGGTTGAATTTGCTGTTCATAGCTCCTGCCTCTTTTCTTAATGTTTTGCATTAAACGTTCTGAATTTTGGTACAAATAAACATACAAATCAGGTTTTGGCATTTCTCTGTAAATGATGTCAAACAGGTTTCGATACAAACGGTATTCATCGTCAGCGAGCGTTATTTTGGCAAAAATCAAAGACTTAAAAATATGATAATCGGCAACTAAAAAATCTTTAAACAAATCAAACTGAGCCAGATCATCTGATAATTGCTGGTATCTGTCAGCGAGAAAAGACATTTCAAGCGGAAAAGCGTACCGGTTTTGATCTTTATAAAATTTAGGCAAAAAAGGATTATCTGCAAAACGTTCCAAAATTGTTTTTGCATTAAAATCCTCCGCAATTTTGATGGCCAAAGTAGTCTTTCCTGCACCAATATTTCCTTCAAAAGCAACATAATTAAATTGCTCCAAAGCAATACTCTGCAAAGGATTTTTTAAATCCTGCACTACTTCACAAACGCTTTGATCCGGAGAGATTTCAAGTAATTCCGATATTGTTTTTTTAAGAACAGGATGCTTCCAGTCTAAATTCAAATCCTGAATCGGCAACAAAACAAATTTCCTGTTTTGCATTAACGGATGTGGAATCTGAAGCTTCTCGGAATCAATAATTGCTGAATCGAAAGCAATCAGGTCAACGTCTATAATTCGAGATAGGTACCCTAATTCTTCACTGCGAATACGTCCCAATCGCTTTTCAATTTTTAAAACCTGAGACAGAATTTTTTTTGCCGAACTAAAAGTATGAAGTACCAATGCACAATTATAAAAGGCATCACTGTCAAAACCCCAGGACGGCGTTTCATATAGTTTCGAAACTTTGATTACCGTTCCCACTTCCTGGTGCAACAATTGCAGGCACCGTTCGATGTTTTCTAATCGGTTCCCCTTGTTACTTCCTATCGATAAAATAACTTGATGTTGTGATTTCATATTAAGCGCAAATTAACTAAAAGAATTTTAGAATAGAAGTATCTTTGCAAAGAGTGTTGATAACTAAATTTAGAATTTACAAAATTGAATCTGTAACAATTCAACCTCTTTTTAGACTTATTAAAAAAATATAAATATGAAGTTTTTAGGAAACGTATTGGCGACCATCATCGGTATTTTCATCTTTTTTATGTTGTTCTTTTTTGGAATACTAATTATAGGAGCCATTTTTGGTGGTGAATCTGAAGGTATATCCGTAAAGAGCAGTTCCGTTATCGAATTAAATCTGGAAGACATAAAAAATGACTATGCCGGTAAATTCAAAGATCCTTGGGTAACCATTTTTTCTGACGGCAAAAATATAGGTCTGACAGATATCATTAATGCTATTGGAGAAGCAAAAACAGACGATGATATTAAAGGGATTTCGCTTTTGAATAATCAATCCGGATTAGGTATGGCACAAAGTAAAGCATTGAGAGATGCTTTACAAGATTTCAAAAAATCAGGAAAATTTGTAATGGCCTACGCCAATTCGTATTCTCAGAAAGAATATTATTTAAATTCTGTTGCCAAACCTATTTATTTGAATCCGGTTGGCGAAATGGATTTTAAAGGACTGTCTGCCGAAATTATGTTTTTCAAAGATTTTCAGGAAAAATCAGGTGTTAAAATGGAAGTGATTCGTCACGGAAAATATAAAAGCGCCGTAGAACCTTTTCTGGAAAACAAAATGAGTGATGCCAATAGAGAGCAAACTTCAGCGCTATTGAATTCGATTTGGAATTCGATTGCATCAGAAATTTCAAAAAGCAGAAATATATCTGTGGCAAAACTAAACGAAATTGCAAACGGACTTCTTGCAAGAACTCCTCAAATGGCAAAAACAGAAGGTTTGGTTGACATTGTGGCCTATGAAGATGTGTACCACAATGCCATTAAAAATATATTAAAAGTAGAAAAAGACGAAGATTACAACAAAGTATCTATTTTGGATTATACCAAAAAGATAGCTACAACTTCAAATAATACAGATACCAATGACAAAATTGCCGTTATTTATGCCCAAGGTGAAATTCATAGCGGTGAGGGTGATGTCAATGTTATAGGAGAAGGTTCTATGCGTCGCTCGTTAATTGAAGTCAGAAAAGATAAGAACGTAAAAGCGATTGTTCTACGAATTAATAGTCCAGGCGGAAATGCTTTGACATCCGATTTAATTTGGAGAGAAGTTGAATTAACTAAAAAAGTAAAACCTGTGGTAGTTTCAATGGGAAATTATGCCGCTTCAGGAGGTTATTATATTGCTTGCAACGCGAATAAAATTTTTGCAGAAAACAATACTATAACCGGTTCAATAGGTGTTTTTGGGATATTACCTAATTTCAGTCAATTGGCAACAAAAATCGGGATAAATGCAGAACAGGTAAAAACGCATGAAAATGCTGCGAATTATAGTCCTTTTGTACCATTGGATGAAAAACTAAAAGCAGTTACACTTGAAGAGATTGAACACATCTACAGCACTTTTGTGACGCATGTTGCTGCGGGACGAAAAATGACATATGCGCAAGTTGACGCTATTGCACAAGGCAGAGTTTGGTCTGGTTCCGAAGCCATGAAAATTGGACTGGTGGATAAAATTGGAGGTTTGGATGACGCCATACACGAAGCTGCAACTTTGGCAAAAACAAAAACATACGCTACACAAAACTATCCTGAATACGAGAAAAATTTTAATGACCTTTTAGCTAACCTTCCATTTGGTAAGTCCAAAGAATCATTTATTAAGGAAGAGATAGGCGAAGAAAACTATAAAATCATGGAAGAAGTGAAAAGATTACAATCGCAGAAAGGCGTTCAGGCCCTGATGCCTTTTGAAATTAATATCAAATAAATCCTTAAAATATCTTAATAAAAATCCGTTTGAGTTCCTACTTAGACGGATTTTTTTTACAAAATCATGAATTAAAAAACACAAAAAAAGAAAAGTGTTTCATTATTTATGAAAACATTACAAAAGGCATAAATAATAATCTGCTATTTTTGTCGGAAGAAGGCACCATTTTTGCTAAACTTATAAAATCTTAAGAAATCAAATTATGCTAAAGAAAATTTTAAAAATCATTGGGATTCTAATTATCCTACTCGCAGTATCTTTATTTGCTATCCCCTATTTTTTTAAAGATCAGATAAGAGCCAAGATTTCGCAAGCTATCAATGAAAAAGTAGATGCAAAAGTTTCCTTTTCTGACGCCGATCTGAGTTTGTTTAAAAATTTTCCAAATGCAAATGTAACATTGGAAAAATTAGTCATTATAAACAAAGCCCCTTTTGAAGGAGACACTTTGATATCATTCGGTGAATTGAATTTAAAAATGTCTATCAAAGAACTTTTTAAGGGTAAAAATGAAGCGATGAACATTGACGGAATAACTTCAAAAAACGGGTTAATCAATATCATATTCAATAAAGATGGAATTGGGAATTACGACATTGCCCTGAAAGACAAAAACAATAAAGATGAAAGCAAAAGCAGTCCTTTATCGTTAAAAATTCAAAATTATAAAATCGAGAATTTCAAGTTTAAATATTTTGACGAAAGTTCAAAAATAAAAATGGTAATTGATAGTTTAAACCACGAAGGAACTGGAGATTTTGCCGCGAAAAAATTAGATTTGGTTACCAAGTCAACAGCAAAAGTTACTCTAGACATGGATAAAGTCAATTATATGAAAGATATCGCTTTGACTTTAGATGCGGTTTTAGGCATTGATTTAGAAAAAAGCAAATACACTTTCAAACAAAATAAAGCATTAATCAATCAATTGCCACTAGAATTTGATGGATTTATTCAGATGGTTGAAGCGGGTCAACAATATGATTTGAAATTCAAAACGCCAACTTCATCATTCAAAAATTTCTTGGGAGTGATTCCAACGGCTTATGCGTCAAGTTTGGATAATGTAAAAACAACGGGCGATTTTACCGTTATGGGGTTTGCAAAAGGATTGTATAGCGATACAACTGTTCCTAAATTCAAAATTGAAATTGCCTCCAATAATGCTTCCTTTCAATATCCTAATTTACCGAAATCAGTTCAAAATATAGTTATTGACACTAAAATCATTAATGAAACAGGAATTCTCAATGACACCTACGTCAACCTTGATCAACTTTCTTTCAAAATAGACCAGGATGTTTTCAATGCAAAAGCCAATATCAAAAACATAACACAGAATGCCATCGTTGATGCGGCTTTAAAAGGAACCATTAACTTAGCCAATCTCTCCAAAGCATATCCTATAAAGTTAGACAAACCTTTATCGGGTATTTTAAATGCGGATGTGACGACGAAATTCGATATGCAATCCGTAGAAAAAAATCAATATGAAAATATTAAAAACGCGGGGACTATGAGTTTATCCGGCTTCAACTATGTAGACGAAAGCGGCAAAACAATGAATATTAGCAATGCCTTAGTCCAGTTTAATCCCAGCCAGGTCAACTTGAAAGAACTAAATGCAACTACCGGAAAAAGCGACATTAGTGTAACGGGGGTTTTAGAAAATTTTTACGGATTTATTTTTAGAAACCAGGAATTGAAAGGAAACTTCAACCTGAGTTCTAAACAATTTGCCGTGAGTGACTTCATGACAACCACTGAAGCGACTAAAACCCAAACTAAAAAAGCGGAAGCGATGAAGATTCCGGCTTTCCTAAATTGTACCCTTACCGCAAAAGCGAACACGGTTTTATATGATAATTTAACTTTGAAAGATGTTTCGGGAAAATTGATTGTAAAAGACCAAAAAGTTACTTTAGAAAATGTAAAAACATCTATTTTTGGAGGGACAATTGGCGTGAACGGAGCTGTTTCCACCAAAGAAAAAATACCTGTTTTCAACATGGATTTAAAATTAAATCAAGTAGATATTGCACAGTCTTTTACACAGCTTGAAATGTTGAAAAAAATTGCGCCAATTGCCGGAATCATCAACGGAAAATTGAATTCAACCATCAAACTGAATGGTAATCTTGATGCAACGGCCATGAAGCCTGATTTAAAAACACTTACTGGGGATTTATTGGGTCAACTGCTTTCTACAACTATAAATTCAAATAATTCAACTTTGCTAACTGCACTGGGTTCAAATATTAAATTTATCGATGTTAGCAAAATCAATTTAAATGATTTGAAAGCCGCCATTACTTTCAAAGATGGCAAGGTGAATGTAAAGCCATTTGACATCAAATATCAAGACATCAAAGCGACTGTTGGAGGATCGCATGGTTTTGATCAAAGCATGAATTATAATATAAAATTTAATGTTCCGGCAAAATATCTGGGGACAGAAGCCAATGCATTGATTGCAAAATTATCTCCAGCCGATGCTGCTAAATTCGAAAACATTCCTATTAGTGCCATTTTAACGGGGAATTTTACAAGTCCAAAAATTACAACTGATATAAATAGTGCAGTGACCAAGCTAACGACTCAATTAGTGAATCAACAAAAAGAAAGATTAGTAAAACAAGGAACTTCAGCTTTAAGTGACTATATCAATAAGAATAAAAAACCAAGCGATACCACAAAAACTGGCACCCCTACGACCAAGGAAGAAACTGCAGCTGCAGTGAAAACTAAAGCCACTGATTTATTAAATGGTCTGTTTAACAAAAAGAAAAAAGCAGAAGAACCAAAGACAACACCTTAAACTGTTTTCCAGATTAAGAAAGCCTAAAAGTTTAAATACTTTTAGGCTTTCTTTTTATACATTAATAGCTACCACATATCCTTCGGAACCACGAATATTAAAAACTGTCCCATCATCAAATAGAAGGTATTGTCCTTTAATACCGGTGAGTTTTCCTTGAAACTGAGGTGTTTTGTCTAAACTCAAACTGTTCACTTTATTGGGATATTCCAAAACAGGATAATGCATTTCGTACAAATCATTTTTCTGGGAATAAAAGTACTCCTGAACTTCTGATGGAATGAGATGCTCTACTTTCAGTCTTTCAGCGATTAAATCGATTTGTTCGACATTGTTGGTCAACATTTTTCTCCAATTGGTTTTATCTGCATAATGGTTTTTCAAAGCTACCTCAGTAATCCCTGCCAAATACCTATTTGGAACTTCCACAATAGAAACAGCTTGGGTTGCGCCCTGATCAATCCAGCGAGTTGGCATTTGAGTTTTTCTGGTCACACCTACTTTGACTTCGCTCGACAAAGCCAAATAGACAATATGTGGCTGCAGTTGTACTTTTTCCTCGTAAGCTAGATCTCTATCCTGAATTCCAAGATGAGCAGTACTCAATTCAGGCTTCATAATCCAATCTCCCACAGCGGCGCTCGAATAAAAACAATCATAGCAAAATCCTTGACGAAATATTTTTTTCTTCTTTCCGCAATTCAAACATTGGTGTCCGACAAAATTAATTTCGATATTTTTATTTAGCAACTGATTCACATTCAAAAAACTATTTTCAAAAACTAAATAATATTGAATTGGATTTCCAAATTCGGTTTGCATTTTTGTTAGTACACCTTCGTAAGTCATTCTTTTTAAAGTTTCAGGTTTAACACATCAAGTTAAACAAATTTTGTTATTTTTGGTAAAGTTATAACTCGTAATTCATAATTCATAATTTAAAAATGCCACTAACCATAATCAATTCGTTTGCCTCGTGGGTTCTGAAACAACGAATTCATCAGATAGAACTTTTCCTTAAATATCCTAATGAAGTTCAGGAAGAATTGCTTATGAATTTAATTCAGTCATCAAAAAATACGGTATTAGGCAAGCAGTATGATTATTCTTCGATAAATTCTTATGCTACTTTTGCTGATCGAATTCCCATTTCTACGTACGAAGAATTGCAACCGCTGATTGAAAGAACTCGTAAAGGCGAACAAAATGTTTTTTGGGAAACTCCTATAAAATGGTTTGCAAAATCCAGTGGAACAACGAATGCCAAAAGTAAATTTATTCCGGTTAGCAATGAAGCGTTAGAAGATTGCCATTATAAAGGAAGTAAGGATTTGTTGTGTTTGTATCTCAATAACAACGAAGAGTCTGAACTTTTTATTGGAAAAAGTCTACGTCTTGGCGGAAGTTCTCAAATATATGAAGACAACAATACGTTTTTTGGAGATTTGTCAGCGATATTAATAGAAAATATGCCTATTTGGGCTGAGTTTAGCAGCACGCCAAGCAACAAAATTTCCCTAATGAGTGAATGGGAAAGTAAAATCGCGGCAATTATAAATGAAACGAAAAACGAAAATGTAACCAGTTTCGCCGGAGTTCCTTCGTGGATGTTAGTTTTGATGAATAAAATGCTGGAAGAAACCGGAAAAGGAAATTTATTTGAACTTTGGCCCAATCTGGAAGTGTACTTTCATGGCGGTGTAAATTTCGAGCCTTATCGCGAACAGTATAAAAAAATACTGCCTAAAAAAGATTTTAAATATTACGAAATATACAATGCATCTGAAGGATTTTTTGCCATTCAGGATTTAAATTATTCCAGTGATTTATTATTGATGCTGGATTATGGAATTTTTTATGAATTTATTCCAATGGATACTTTTGGGACCCAAAATCAAAAAACGATCCGATTGGCAGATGTGGAGCTTTTCAAAAATTACGCATTACTGATCACTACCAATTCTGGTTTATGGCGTTATTTGATTGGAGATACCATTCGTTTCACCTCATTAAATCCCTATAGAATTCGGGTTACTGGAAGAACCAAACACCACATTAATGTTTTTGGAGAAGAATTAATGGTCGAAAATACGGATCAGGCTATTGCCAACGCCTGTAAAATTACCCAAATGGAAGTTGTTGAATACACCGTTGCTCCTGTCTTTATGGATGGAAAAGAAAAAGGTGCCCACGAATGGATGATTGAATTTAAAGACAATCCTGCTGATGTATCACAATTTCAGAAAGCATTAGATGAATCGATACAATCTCTAAATTCTGATTACGAAGCAAAACGACACAACAACATGACGTTAAATCCGTTAGTAATTAATGTAGCTCGAAAAAATTTGTTTTACGACTGGCTAAAAGGAAAAAATAAACTGGGGGGACAACATAAAATCCCCCGATTATCCAACCAAAGGGATTATCTGGAACAATTAAAAAGCATGCAGTTTCAAACAGTATAAAAACGGGAAGATGAAAAGCACCTTCTATATCTTGATAACACTAGTTTTTCTGAGTTCCTGCGGACCACACAGAATGCGTTGTGGAGCGCGAGGAATTTGTAAATCTCCCGAAAAACAAACATTGGAAAAACCTAAAAAATAGCTGCCATTAAAGTATAAAAAAGGCTGTTCGAAAGTAATTTTGAACAGCCTTTTTTGTATGATTATTTGCACTATTACACCTCATCCATCATATCAATATGCCTGTCGTGGTAACCTAATAGATATAAAACACCGTCGAGACCCAGGCTAGAGATTGAAGTGGCTGCATTTTCTTTGACGGTTGGTTTGGCATGAAAAGCAATTCCTAAACCGGCCAGGTTCAACATAGGTAAATCATTTGCACCATCACCCACAGCAATGGTTTGATTGATATTTATACCTTCTTTTTCCGCAATAGCTTTTAGATATTCGGCTTTCTTTTGTCCATCAACAATTTCACCCAAATATTTACCTGTCAATTTACCATCTTTAATCTCCAATTCATTAGCGTGAACGTAGTCAATCCCTAATTCCTTTTGTAAATAATTCCCAAAGTAGGTGAATCCTCCCGATAAAATAGCAGTTTTATATCCATAATACTTTAAAGCCTTCATCAAGCGATGTGCTCCTTGTGTTATGGGTAGATTTTCAGCGACCGTTTGTAGCACGTCTTCACTTAAGCCTTCTAACAAAGCCATACGTTGTTTAAAGCTTTCGCTAAAATCAATTTCGCCATTCATAGCTGATTCAGTAATGGCTCTTACCTGCTCCCCTACACCCGCTAATTCAGCTAATTCATCAATTACCTCCGTTTGAATTAAGGTAGAATCCATATCAAAACACACTAAACGTCTGTTTCTTCTATACATATTGTCTTCTTGGAAAGAAATATCCACATCTAAGGTTCTGGAAATTTCCATAAAACTGGCAGTCATTGACGTTTTATCGACAATATTACCCGTTACTGATAATTGTACACAAGAACGAGGATATTCTTCTTTTTCAACCACAGAGGTTCTACCGGTCAATCGTATTATAGAATCAATATTTAAATTTTGGTCCGACATTATTTTGGTCACAGCTGCCAATTGTACTGCTGTTAATCTTTCTCCCAAAACATTGATGATATAGCGTTGCTTGCGTTGTGCTTTTACCCAATTTTCGTAATCCGGAATAGAAATTGGACTAAAGTTAACTTTAATACCCAATTCATAAGCTTTGAACAATAAATCTTTCAAAACAGGTGCCGAACTGGACCCTGCCTGTATTTCAAACAAAATACCCAAAGATAACGTATCATGAATATCGGCTTGACCAATATCTAAAATAATAGCATCATAAGTAGCTAATATGGATGTTAAACCAGCTGTTACTCCAGGTTTATCCTGACCAGAAACTTTTAACAAAATAATCTCTTTATCTTCTATTGCCATTTTTATTACTATTGATTTACAAGGCGCAAAATTCGACAATCTATTGCTTATAAAAAAGAATATCTCGTATTTTTTCACAAAGGGAAAAGGAAGTTTGAATTTCTTATATTATTGCTAATTCTCTAAATTAAGCATTAGACACAAAAAAACCTGCTCAAATAAAATGAACAGGTTTAGCAGTATCCTTTGTCAAAATTTTAAATTTTGACAAAGGCTTTTTTTAAACTTTAAGAAGCAATCTCCAAACGTTTCAATAAATTCCTATTCAACGTTTCTTTAGCATAGTCCCTATCAATTTCTAATATTTTAGTATCAGAACTTGGTAATTCATACATCGCATCTGTTAAGATGGCTTCACATAAAGAACGCAATCCACGAGCTCCTAATTTATATTCCAAAGCTTTATCAACAATAAAATCCAAAGCTTCATTTGTAATGGTGAATTCAACATCATCCATTAAAAACAATTTTTCATATTGTTTGATTAATGCATTTTTAGGCTGCGTCAAAATCGCACGCAAGGTTTCTCTATCTAAAGGATCCATGTGCGTCAATACTGGCAAACGACCAATGATCTCAGGAATCAATCCAAAATCTTTGATGTCCTTTGGTATAATATATTGCAACAAATTGTCTTTATCAATATTATCAACATTTTTAGAAGTACTATAGCCAACGGCCTGACGATTCAATCGTTTAGAAATAATTCTTTCGATTCCATCAAAAGCACCACCGGCAATAAACAAAATGTTTTGAGTATTTACCTCAACAAATTTTTGGTCCGGATGCTTACGCCCTCCTTTCGGTGGTACATTTACAACTGTTCCCTCTAATAATTTCAATAATGCCTGTTGTACTCCTTCACCGGAAACATCACGCGTAATAGACGGATTGTCACTTTTACGTGCAATTTTATCTATTTCATCGATGAAAACAATTCCACGTTCGGCTTTAGCTACGTCGTAATCAGCAGCCTGAAGTAAACGTGTCAGAATACTTTCGACATCTTCTCCAACATAACCTGCTTCAGTTAATACAGTTGCATCAACAATAGCCAAAGGTACGTCCAACATTTTCGCAATAGTTTTGGCTACTAACGTTTTTCCTGTTCCGGTTTGTCCCACCATAATGATGTTACTTTTTTCAATCTCAACCTCATCGTCTAATTGCTGTTGCATCAAACGTTTGTAGTGATTGTACACCGCAACTGACATTACTTTTTTGGTTTGGTCCTGTCCAATTACATATTGATCCAGGAACGCTCTGATTTCTTTTGGTTTTTTCAAAATCAAATCTCCAACCAGTTTTGAACTCCCACCGGATTTTAATTCCTCTAAAACAATTCCGTGTGCTTGTTCAATACATTTATCACAAATATGTGCATTGATACCAGCAATCAACAAATTGGTTTCTGGTTTCTTTCTTCCACAAAACGAACACTCTAATATTACTTTTGCCATCCTCTTTTAAGTTGCAAAGTTGCAAAGCTATAAAGTTGCAGCGTCCAAAATTTTGAACTTTGTAACTTCATACTCTGTAACTATTTTTATCCTCTTACTAAAACTTCATCAATCATTCCGTATGCTTTTGCTTCTTCAGCGATCATCCAGTAATCACGTTCGCTATCATTATGTACTTTCTCGAAAGTTTGACCTGAATGATGAGAAATAATTTTGTACAACTCATCTTTTAGTTTCAACATTTCACGTAAGTTGATTTCCATATCGGTGGCAACTCCTTGAGATCCGCCAGATGGTTGGTGAATCATTACTCTTGAATGTGGTAATGCCGAACGTTTTCCTGCTGCTCCTGCACATAAAAGAACCGCTCCCATAGAAGCTGCCATTCCTGTACAAATAGTTGCTACATCTGGTTTGATGTATTGCATAGTGTCATAAATTCCCAATCCTGCGTAAACACTTCCTCCAGGAGAATTCAGATAAATCTGAATGTCTTTTGAAGCATCTGCACTTTCAAGGAACAATAATTGTGCCTGAACGATGTTTGCAATTTGGTCATCAATTCCTGTTCCAAGAAATATAATTCTGTCCATCATCAGCCTTGAGAAAACGTCTAATTGTGAAATATTCAGCTGACGCTCTTCGATGATATATGGAGTCATGTTTTTTGGAGTCATTGCGCCTACGATTTTATCGTAATACATTGAGTTTACCCCTTGGTGCTTTGTAGCAAATTTTTTAAATTCTTTACCGTAGTTCATATTTATTTGTTCTAAGTTTTACGTTATTATCTTGTAATTCCATTTAATGCAAAGGTCATACCTCTTTACAAATGATGTCAATATGTCTCATTTTTGGCCCAGATAGAAGTAAAAAGTTCTTTATTTGCTTACAAAAAAGGCAGCAATAAAACAACTTGTAACGAATAGCTGGATTAGTTCCTGCAATTAATTCAAATAAAAGAGCGCCAAAAAAATTATTCTTTGACGCTCAAATATACTTAATTTTTTAGAATTTATTCTCCGTATGAAGCGGCAATAAATTCTTCGTAAGTTACTTCTTTAGTAATAGGATTTGCTTTCTCTTTGAACAATTCCAATAATTTCTCCGCTACCACTTGATCAGAAAGTCTTTTTACTTCGTCTTGATTTGACAAAACTCTTGCAACAATTCCCTGAACTTCTTCATCAGTAGGATTTGTTTGCCCGAATTGTGCCATTTGTTGTCTGATAGATTTTGTAGTAAATGATTTCAAGTCTTCAAAAGTAATTTTGATATCGCTTGAAGCCATTGCTCTGCCTTCAATCAACTGAAAACGCAAACCTCTTTCTGATCTTGCGTATTCTACTTCAGCTTCTTCAGCAGAAAGCTTTTTCTCTCCTACAGTTTGCAACCATTTTTTAAGAAACTCAGATGGCAAGTCGAATTTTGTGTTTTCGATCAAGAAATCCTGAACATCAGCTAATAATTTTTGATCTGCCTGTTGTGCAAATTGATTTTCAGCATCTTCCTTAATTTTTGCTTTCAATTCTTCAAGTGAAGCAACAGTTCCTGCTCCAAAAAGTTTGTCAAACAATTCTTGGTCCAATTCAGCCAATTCAGCTGTATTGATTGCTTCGATCGTGAAATCCACATCAACAGCAAGTTCATGAACCTCATCATGACCTACTTTCATAACATCCATCAATTGATGCGCATCGTCGAATAAATCTTTTGTATTTACAGTCACAACATCACCTACTTTTTTACCGATAAATTTATCAGCAGTAGCCTTATCCTTGAAGATATCCAAAGAAATAGTTGTTGTGTTATTGATTCCTTTTTCTTCATTTGTGAAAGTTCCGGTTAAATCAGAGCCCGCTTCAACCACATCTTGAGGAATAGCTTTCCCAAATTGTTTTTGGATGCGTTCTACTTGACCTTCGATTAATTTATCATCAGCAGTAACTACATATTTTACAATTTCATTTTTTGCTTCTAAATCCAATTCGAAGTTTGGCACCAAACCAATTTCATATTCAAAAACCAATTCTTCAACATCCCAAGAAAAGTTTTCGTTTACTTTAGCAAGCGGCGTTCCAAGAAGATTTAATCTTTCTGATTGTACGAAACGCTCTAAAGCTAAATCCACAACTTTTTGAACTTCTTCTTGTTTTATTGCTTTACCATATTGTTTTTCAACAAGATCTTTTGGCACAGCCCCTTTTCTAAATCCTTTAACGGTAGCTAAAGGCATTTTTTCGTTTATCCTTTTTGCTACTTGACCTTTGTAATCCATGTGAACAACTGTCATTACAATTGTTTCGTTTACTGCGTCTATTGCTACTCTTTTAATATCCATCTTCTTCTTTAATTTACATAATAAAATTGGGTTGCAAAATTATAAAATTTTTACAACCCAAACAAGCTTTTTATTCACGATCCTGATCCCGAAGCGTCAGGACGGGACGGGATTGAATTTTAGGAGGTTAATTAATAAAACCACAGGTCTGAAATGAAAAATAATTTCGGTGGGTCCCTCCATAAAAACTACGGGTCAGACTGTACGTTCCCGCTTTTTATATACTGCAAAAAAAAAGGCAGCCATAAAAGAGCTCCATTGCCATCCTTTACGCGGCCCGAGGTATTCCCCAATAAAAAGTTCTTTTAAAAATTTGTAATAATTTATTTATATATTTGAAATGAATAATATGTCACTATTATCCTCACATAAACAGCTAATTACGGGTGACTTGTTTAGTTTTATCACGAAACTGCAAAAAATAATAAAAAAGCAAATATTAAAACAAAACTATGAAATTATTATTCTCAACTTTATTCTTATTACAATTATCATTGTGCTTTTCTCAAACTTATAACGGACAAATAACAACTAAAGAAAATGACAGTCTAAGTGTCCAAATTTTAATTAAAGGAGATATGATTTTCAAAAACAATAAAATTTTATCAATTCAAGAAAAAATCACAGTTTCAAAAAATGGTGTTTCAAAAGATTATTATCCAAAAGACCTAAAATCATTCAAAATTAAAATGGATGATGATAAAGTAACAATATATGATAGCGTTGATGATAATCTTTTCGCTGAAAGATATTATGCAAATAAAGTAAAATTATACTATAAATTAGTGAAAGTAGAAACAAGACAAAGTCCCTATTTTGCAATTTATCGAGTATTTTTAGTAAAAAATCCAAATCAAGAAAAAATGATTGAATTAATTCCAAACGGATTTAGTAGACTAATAACTCAAAAAGAAATGTTAGCAAAATTTACAGATTGTAAAATTTCACTTGATAAAATAGTAAAAGATGAAATCAAAATTCGAAATGAAGAAAAATTACTAGAATTCGTTATTGACTATGAAAAAAATTGTTTTAATAACTAATTACACAAAATTTAATTTAGAAATGTTAAAAAAAGAAAAGTCAAAAAGTCCTAGTGCTAGCGTGGAAACTTTGCACAATGGGGTATACGTGTTACGAATTTAGACAACAGCACTAATCCCAAAAATAAATGGTATTTTAGCTCCAAAAACTTAGAAACGTATTACAACACACTAATAATTCAAATTAAATAGATTGACAAAGTATTTAAAATATCTCATTTCACTCTTTCTGGCTTTTGGCCTGATGGTGAATGATGGTGCTTCAGATTCTCAATCAAACTCAGTAGATTATTATCAATTCTCGAACGTAATTCTCAGAAGAGAATGGAACTGTAAGGGTTCGAAATCATACGTGTTCAATCATACAAATTCGCCTAAAAAAAAAATATTCCTATTTCACGCAGTATACCTCAAGTTTCAAGATCTTTATAGTCTTCAACTTCGAGTACTTCTAAAATTACAAACGCTGCTTTATCAAAAAGTAAGTTCATTTACAGTTCAACATCTCTTTGTAAATGAAATGATTCCTTCAATAAACTCTTATAAAAGTTTATACATAGCCTAGAAAATTTCTTTTCTATCCATTTATGCAATTCCATGCATAAAGATGATAACAAATGTCCAATCATTTATCATTTACAAAATGTACAAACACAATAACAAAACACGTTTGGAGCAATCTAAACACCCTATTCTTTGGGCAAAAAGAAAAATTATGCTAATTATTACTGCAATTATGATCGGAATGTCAAACGGAATGAACGTGGGAGATAATACGATTAACGGAAATCAAAATCACACGGAACAACATAAAAAAGATTGATTTGATTGCTTATAAATATGTTGTTGCACAATAGTAAAACATTCATGGAGCAATTATTAATCCGTTTGAAGTTTACATAAAAACAATATAACATTCCGATGAAGGAGACACTACCCAATGTTATTAAGTTAGGTCGTGACCGTCACTTCGAGTAATTTTGAACAGTAATTCGACAGCATTACTGTTCAAAATTGTATCGAGAAGCCTTTATTATAAAAGAGTTCTCGATGCTTCGTAGTTTTCTATCGCAAATTGCTACTCAACTCGAACTGACGATTCCCTAATTTAATATCATTCCCTCGAACCGAAGGATTACATTTTCAATTCTCTAATAATTCAAACTCAACCCAAAACCAAGTCCCATATCGCTATCATAATGGGTTGTAATTCCTAAATTTCTTTTTACAATATAGCGATATATTCTTTGTCGGTATTCCACATTAAATTCATTCGCAATCTTTTTGAAACAGGAATATCCATTCGTTCAAATTGCAATCTGACTTTTCCATCACTAAAAACTTCTGTCTGAAATTTCACTAGCATGGGCAATGTGTATTCAAATCCTAAACTTGCAACAGCTCGTTTGTCTTTGGTGCTTTCTTGACCGAAAAGATTTTTCTCCATCTCTCCTTCTTTCATTTTTCTGTATCGCCAGTCAAAACCTATGAACGGCATCAACCACTGCATTTTCCCAATGTATCGTCCAATATGTGTTTCGGTTTCATAACCGTGCATATCGCTGTAGCCCAAACGCCATTCTGTTCCAATACTCCAGCGTGTATTTCCTAACATTGCCATTCCATCATTCCCATTGGTGGCAAAATCATTTTCTGCCATCAGATGAAATGCCCGGTCATCACCAAATAATTTGCGTTGTGCTAATTTTGGATTTGTTATTTCGGTATTAACAGGAGAATTTTCGTAAGAGAAAATCCTGCCCATCCCACTCATCATATGATACAAAATATGACAATGAAAAAACCAGTCACCACTTTCGGTGGCTGCAAATTCTAACGTATCGGTTTCCATTGGCATGATGTCAATCGTATTTTTTAACGGTGCATAATCCCCTTGCCCGTTAATCACCCTGAAATCATGTCCGTGCAAATGCATGGGGTGTCGCATCATAGAATTATTATGAATCACCATGCGAACGACCTCTCCTCTTTTAATTAAGATTTTATCTGTTTCCGAAACTACTTTATTATCCAAACTCCAAACATAACGGTTCATATTTCCAGTGAGTTCAAACTTTAATTCTTTTAGGGATGTATCTTTTGGAAATGCTGTTTTAATTGGTGATTTCAGCATCGCGTAATTCAGGGTAACAATATCAGAAAGTGCATTGGAATCATACTGATTGTGGTTTGCATGGTCATCAGCCATTTTCATTCCATCCATTTTATCCTCCATTTTCTTTTCAGCATCACCGGTAATTTCAGGATACATTACTGCGTTCATGTCCATTTTATTGAGCGACATTTGCATTCCCATATCATCCAGATCACCGTTCATTTTCATCATGTCATTCATCATCTTCATCCCTTCAAAATATTTTAATTTGGGTAAAGGAGCAATCAATTGCTTGATACCATCACCTAAATACAAGGAAGCTGATTTTGTTCGGTCTTCAGAAGTGGCTAAAAATTCGTAAGCGGTTTTATCGGCTGGAACAGTTACAATTACATCATAGGTTTCAGCAACCGGAACAATTAGCCTGTCGACCTCGACAGGCTCGACATCATTACCATCATTTGCTACTACGGTTATTTTTCCACCAGCGTAGGTCAACCAAAAATAAGTCGAGGCTCCACCATTCGCAATCCGCAATCGCACTTTATCGCCCGCTTTTAATTGCGAAATTTGACTTTCATTTTTTCCATTAATTAGAAATTTGTTATAATATACATCGCTAACATCCATGGCATTCATTCGTTTCCATTCGTTGGTGACCTTTGTCTTAAAATGCCCCGATTTCACGGCTTCAGAATAACTTTGCGTTGTCCCTTTTTGAATCGCAAACCAATCGGATGCGCTGTGCAACATACGATGTACATTTTCCGGCTTCTTATACGTCCATTCACTCAAAATAATTGGAACCGTTGGTAAATCATCTATCCCTTTTCTAAAAGTCAAATCATCCTGTTTTTTATTCATAATAAACAAACCATACATCCCGATCTGTTCCTGCAAACCGGTATGACTATGATACCAATGCGTTCCATTTTGGACAATTGGGAACGTATATTTGTGAGTCGTGTGCGGCCTGATTGGCATTTGGGTAAGATTAGGTACGCCATCGTATTGATTCGGCAAAAATAACCCGTGCCAATGCAGCGATGTATCTTCGTCTAATTCATTATGCACATAAATTTCGGCAATATCACCTTCGGTAAAAATGAGCATTGGCATCGGAATTTGTCCATTTACTGCAATCGCCCTTCTGGGCTTATCGCCAAAAGTAACAAGGGTATCCCGAACATATAAATCGTAACGAACTGTTCTTGACGGTGTATTTCTCACAGTTTTCACCAGTTCCTCTTTGACCCCAGCGTTATGTGCAGGAACATTTGAATGCTTTTGGTGCAAATCATCATGTGCTGCTTTCGTTTGAATACTGCTTGCTTTTATTGGCGTTTCTTTTTTAACAGCTGCTTTTGGTACTTGCTTTTTTAGAACGGATTTTTTTACTGGCTTTACTTTTTCCTTAATTAAATCCATACCGCACTTGGGACATTTCCCAGGCTTACTGGCATGAATTTCAGGATGCATTGGGCATGTATATGTTATAGGCTGCACCTGAAAAATTTCTATTTTTTTAGAAATCTTTCTCTCATTCCTGTTTTCCGCTTGTACAAAGGGACAAATACTCAATAAAAAAATTAATACGATACTACTTTTCATTCTTTTTTATTTTTCAATCCTTATTTTTTCAATCCTTATTTTTTTAATCTTGATTTTTTTAATCTTGATTTTTTTATAGTTTTAGATTCCGCAAACGCAATGCATTGACAATTACTGAAACCGAACTGAAACTCATTGCCAAAGCAGCTATCATTGGCGAAAGCAAGACTCCAAAAAAGGGATACAAAACTCCAGCGGCAATAGGAATTCCCAGTACATTATAGAAAAAGGCAAAAAATAAATTTTGTTTGATATTTCGCATTACTGCCTGGCTTAAATTTTTGGCTTTGACTATTCCTTGCAAGTCTCCTTTTACCAAGGTAATTTTAGCACTTTCAATAGCAACATCAGTTCCGGTTCCCATAGCAATTCCGATATCGGCTTGTGCCAATGCCGGAGCATCATTTATTCCGTCACCTGCCATTGCAACAATTTTTCCTTCAGACTGCAAACGCTTAATCACTGCCAGTTTGTCTTCTGGTAAGCAACCTGCTTTGTAAGAACTCAAATTCAATGCTGAAGCAACTGCTTTTGCCGTATTTTCATTGTCACCGGTCAGCATAATCACCTCAAAACCTTGACGTATTAATTCATTTACCGCTTGTATGCTTGTTGTCTTAATGGCATCAGCAATCGACACAAATCCCACAGCAACTCCATCAACAGAAATGTAAGAAACTGTTTTTCCCAGTTTCTGTTCTGCAATAATTTTATTTTCCAGTTCATCCGAAACCGTAGTGTTCACTTGCTCCATTAATTTTTTATTTCCGAGTGCCACCTTTTTGTTGGTTACCGTTCCGACAACTCCTTTGCCTGAAATCGCTTCAAAATCGGTTACCTCGATTAACGAAACATCTTTCGCTTTCGCAAAATTGACTACTGCTTGCGCCAAAGGGTGTTCACTGTACTGATTCAGGGAAGCAATACTTTGCAATAGTCCATTTTCGTCATTTTGTAATGAAAACACTTTTTCAACAGAAGGTTTTCCTTCGGTAATAGTTCCCGTTTTATCCGTTAGTAAAACAGTAACTTCATTCATTCTTTCCAGTGCTTCGGCGTTTTTAATCAATACTCCTGATTGCGCACCTTTCCCAACACCAACCATGACCGACATAGGCGTCGCTAATCCCAAAGCACAAGGACACGCAATTATCAACACTGCAATGGCATTAATGAATCCATAAACCATTGCCGGCTCAGGTCCAAATTTTGCCCAGACAAAAAACGTTACCGCAGAGACAAAAACCACAATCGGTACAAAATATTTAGCAATTCTGTCTGCCAGTTTTTGGATTGGGGCTTTAGAGCGACTGGCGGTGTTGACCATTTGCACAATTTGTGAAAGTAAAGTTTCCGAACCTACTTTTTCGGCAATCATCACAAAGGACTTATTTCCATTGATAGTTCCTGAACTAACGGTATCCCCTACTATTTTATCAACAGGAATCGGTTCGCCAGTAATCATTGATTCGTCGATTGCGCTTTCTCCGTCGGTGATTTTACCGTCAACCGGGATTTTCTCTCCAGGCTTTACCCGTAATAAATCTCCTTTTTTGATGTCGTGAATCGAGATCACCTTGTCCTTTCCATCGATTACCAAAGTAGCTTCAGTTGGCGCTAATTTCAAGAGTTCTTTTATTGCGCCACTAGTTTGACTGTGCGCTCTTGCTTCCAGTAATTGCCCCAATAAAACCAGCGTCAATATGACTGTAGTTGCTTCAAAATAAAGTAATACTGTCCCCTCTTCAGTTCTAAATTCATTTGGAAAAATAGCTGGAAAAAACATTCCGGCTAAACTAAACAAAAAGGCCACTCCAGTACCAATTCCGATTAGCGTAAACATATTGAGATTCCAGGTAACAACGGACTTCCAGGCACGCACAAAAAACATCCAGCACGCATAAAAAACTACAGGAAGCGACAAGCCAAACTGTACCCAATTCCACTTGGAAACATCCATAATTCTCATCAACGGATTGTTAGGAATCATATCTGACATTACAATTAAAAAAATAGGAACAGTGCATATAACTGCAATTTTCATTTTGCGCACTAACTCACTATATACTTTATTTTCTTCGCTATCTGAGGGCTCCATCGGCACTAAATCCATTCCACAAATAGGACAAGAACCAGGACTGTCTTTGATTACTTCGGGATGCATGGGACAAGTGTACATTATTTTTGCCAAACTCAATTCCGGAACTTTTTCCAGATTCATTCCACAGACTGGGCAACTTCCCGGTTTATCATAGACTTTTTCACCCTCGCAATGCATTGGACAATAATATTTGCCTTGCGCATTGCCGGGCAAAGTCACTATTGATTGCTGTTGTGATTTATTGGAACTGCAACAGTTATCAATTGGTTTATCAGCCGTTCCGTTTGAATCGACCCCACCAGTCATTGCTATTGTATAGTTTCCGGCGGCCGTCAAAGCCTTCTGTAATTGAGTTGTAGGAATGTGTTTATCCATGATTATTGTTGCCATAGGCGGATCCAAAGTAATTGTTGCTTGAATCCCATCTATAGCATTCAATGATTTTTCGGCTTTGGAACGACAACCGTCACAACTCATTCCAGTGATTGTATAGGTATGTTTCATACTGTTTAATTAAAAAAAACGGTTCTATAAAAAATTACAGAACCGTTTTGAAAAAATTTAATGATGGTGATTCTCTTCTTTTTTATCACTTTCTTTTGGAGTCATTTGCATACCGCATTTGGGACATTTTCCAGATTTATCACTCATTTCTTTCGGATGCATTGGGCAAGAGTAGGTTGGCTTTTGAACTTCCTGAGGAATCATTTTCATTCCGCATTTAGAACATTCTCCTGGTTTATCAGAAGTTTGACCATCCATTTTGCAAACGTATTTTGTAACTACTGCTGTTTTTTTCCCTTTACCCGAGGTGTCGTGTCTTAGTGTTTTTACCAATTCCATTCCGCATTTACTACACTCCCCTTTTTTACTACTCATCTCTTTTGGGTGCATGGGACAAGTATACATTTCTTTCTGAGTTTCCTTTTGGTACGATTTTACCGCTTCTTGCGCTGATGCCATTGAATTTACCGCCAAGAATACGCTTAGTACAATAATTAATGTTTTCATTTTTTACTATTTTAAAATATTAAACTGAAGATCTTTTCTACTACTCAAAGGTACATGACCTCTATTTTTAACTGTTGTAGAATTTTGGAAATGATTTGTAAATTTTACAAATTATCAATTTGCAATCTGTTGTTTTCTTTTAATTGTTTAAAATGAGTTGGTGTAAAACCTGTTATTTTTTTAAACTGATTACTCAAATGTGATACATCACTATAATTCAATTTAAAAGCAATTTCGCTTACTGTTAATTCTCTATACATTAATAACTCCTTTACTTTTTCAATCTTTTGAACAATAAAATAATGTTCAATCGTTGTCCCTTGAACTTCAGAAAATAAATTACTCAATGCACTGTAATCCTGTCCCAATTGTTCCAACAAATAGCTTGATAAATTAATTTTTAATTCATTATTTTGGTGGTGAACCAAATCAACAATTAAGCATTTGATCCGCTCAACAGTTATAGTCGTTTTATCCTCTAACAATTCAAATCCAAGTGATTGCAACTTTTTTTCTAAATCCTGCTTCTCATTTTCCTTGAACTCACCTAAAAATTCAACTTCGCCCAATTCAACTGAAATAGGGAAAATTCCCCTATTTTCCAATTCGGATTTTATTACCATTTTACAGCGATCACATACCATATTTTTGATATAGAGTTTCATAGCTATTGAATCACCGTTACCATTCTACCACAGTTTAACATCTCGGAACCATAATACGGATTTCTAATTTCTTTGGTCTCACTTATCCAATAGCCATTTTTTCCTTCGGCATACATTGGACAATAATCCTGATACAATTTTTGTTTTGTCCCAAAGATTTTTATCAAATCATTAACGTCTTTGCTCAACATCGCAAAATGTTCTCTTTGATGATCAATTTTTCCAAAGCTACTGCCAATATGTGCTGCCTGTTCTTTAGCATCGGCAGCAATGTCATTATACTTCTTTTTTAGGTTTGCATCCAATGAATTCGGATTTACATCATTTAAAGTTGCCACTATTGATTTACTCGTATTGGCCGCAGCTTTAGAATCATCTTTTATCAATGCGTTTTTAAGCTTCAAATAGTTACTTACAATCCCATCAATAGTAAATGAAGAAGAAACAACTGGTTTTGTTGCAGCTGCAGGCATGTCAAGAGTAGGAGTTTTTGTTCCGGCTTTAGGAGTTACAGACACAGGCTCTGTTAATTCCATTCCACATTTAGAACATACTTCTCCTTTTTTTCCAGTAATTTCAGGATGCATGGAGCAGGCATATCGTTCCGATGAACTCTTGGCTGTTTCAGGATTTGTTGTTTCTACCTGCTTATTTTTTTGGTTACAAGCTGTAAGTAAGAATGCTGCTGCTGCAATGGAAGAAAGGATTATATTTTTCATGTTTTTATGTTGCCAATTTTTAATTCTATTTTAAAGTTACTACAGGTAAATTACTTAATCGTTTCAACTGTCTTACCACAACTCAACATTTGAGAACCATAATAAGGATTTTTGATAGTATCCTCTTTGCTCAACCAATTAGCCCCTTTTCCATCATTTGCCATTGGACAAAACTGATAAAAAACAGGCGTTTCATACTTAGCGACTTTGATCAAATCGTGCATCTTTTTCGATAAAGACATAAAGAGCGTTCTTTGTTTTTTAATGTCCTCTGTTTCTGAAATATTTGTGGCTCCAGCCAACAAATCCTTCATAACTTTCATCCAAACCAGGTGAACATCTGTGGCCAGTTTCTCCATTTTTACAGCATTTAATGACGCTAATAAATCTTTTGCAACCAAAGAAGCCGCTTTATCATCTGTTTTTACCAAAGCATCTTTCAATGAAAAGTAATAATCAAAAACTGGTTTTAATTGATTTATTTCCTGCTCCTGATTTAGATTTTTCGAATTTTGACCGTGATCTTCATGATTGTTCATAATTTTCGTTTTCGTTTCGGATACGACAGCCACTTTGGCTTCCCTTTCGTATTGGCAACATGCTGGAAGATTATTGTAAGCTGCTTCCGGAGCAAGAAAGCTTTCGCTGTCATAACCCGCCAAAGCAATGCGCTTTACTATTTCTTCCTGATTCGTTTTTTGTGAATCGTACGTTAGGGTAGCCATTTTAGTATCTTTATTCCAATCTACTTGAGCTACTTTTTTCAAATTTCCGGCTTTCTCTATCGTTGTTTTACACATTCCGCAATTCCCATAGATTTTTACCGTTCCAGTTTTGGCATTTTTAATTTGCGCGTTAGCGATTGT
The DNA here is from genome assembly GCF_048286715.1 of Flavobacterium kochi. Lineage (NCBI taxonomy): Bacteria > Pseudomonadati > Bacteroidota > Flavobacteriia > Flavobacteriales > Flavobacteriaceae > Flavobacterium > Flavobacterium kochi. The sequence continues at coordinate 153,286 of NZ_JBLVPW010000003.1, read as the reverse complement.
AATTGAAAGCAATACCATAATTGCTATCACTATTTTTTTTATTGAATACATAGTTTTAAATAATTTGAAGTGAATCTATCAAAAGCAATATTGAAGCAATACTTTGCGTTACTTAAATTGAATTTGACTATAAATTTAACGATTTTAAAGCATTAGCGCTTTGAATTAAACAGTTTTATGGCTGTCGAAAAAGGAATTCAGCTTATTTTGGGTGGAAGCCAAACGGATCGGAAATCAGAAGAAATGAAGATTTCTGAATAGTAATAGTTTTGCTTTTCTGAAGAAAAACTGAAGTTTTTATTATTTAAACTGGTGTAAAATAATGAAGTTAAAGCCAGATGGACTGTGGAACCACCGCAAGAAATATTCTTACAGGCTCCAGTACAACCCTCATGCGATTTCTCTTTCGAAGAATGTTCTTTGTTACAACAGCCAGCCTTCTCCGCTTTTGAAGAAACTTCTTTTTTACAACACGCTTTCTCCGATTTAGTTCCACACGCAAAAGCTATGCCTGGCATCATAAAGAACCCAAACATAACAAATAACACTATGCAAAACTTTTTTGACATTGATCACGATTTACGGAACAAAGGTATTAAATTACCGACTACTGCTGATTTATTAACTCCCAATTACTTGTTAAAACAACTAATTACTTTCCTTCTCCCAATATCCCATTCATTATAGATTGTAATAATGATAAAACAATACTAAAAATTAATGCGGTCCAAAAGGAATCAACATGAAATCCACCTACAATATTGGTGCACAATAAAATAATTAATGCATTGATCACTAATAAAAACAATCCCAATGTAAGAATGGTAACTGGCAAAGTCAGTATTACCAATATTGGTTTAATGAATATATTAAGCAAACCCAAAACAACCGCTACAATTAATGCTGTGGTAAATCCAGCCACATGAACACCTGGCATAAAATGGGCAATTAATAACACTAATCCTGCAGTAACAAGAATTCTGATTAATAAATTCATGGTTTTTTGTTTTAAAATTTCAATAAATGTAAGAAAAATTTAAATCCGATTACTTTATTTTTAGAAATGAGATAACGGTCTGATAAAAAACGGCAGGATTTTCGGCGTGAAGCCAATGTCCTACATTAGAAATTGTTTCAACCCTTGCCTTTGGAAAATGGTGTTTTATGTTTTCGAAATCGCTGTCCAGAATATAATTGGAATTTCCACCGCGAATGAACAAAGTTGGTTTATCAAAAACTAAATTTTCAGGTAATGGAATTCCAATTTCATCCATTTTAGTATTGAAAACTGCCAAATTAAATCGGAAGGCTAATTGCCCTGGCTCTTGCCAGTACAAATTTTTCATTAGAAATTGCCTTGTTCCAAAATCAGGAATGTATTTTGACATAATTTCTTCGACTTCATTTCGGCTTGGTTTTATTGAAAAATCAACGGCATTTAATCCTGCCAAAATATCCTGGTGGTGTTGCGGATAAAATTTTGGCCCGATATCAGCAACAATCAATTTATCGACCAATTTTGGATGTGTTGTTGCCAAAAGCATGGCTACTTTACCCCCCATAGAATGCCCGATGATATTTATTTTTTCTAAATTATGGGCTTGACAATATTCGAAAACATCCTGAACCATTATTTCATAACTGAATGCTTCTGAATGCAAGCTTCGCCCGTGATTGCGTAAATCGAGGGCGTGAACTTGAAAATCAGAAGCTAATTGTGCCCCTAGTGTTTTCCAATTGTCAGACATCCCCAAAAATCCGTGGAGAATTAAAAGTGGTTGGCCAGAGCCTTCAATTTTTGAGTAAAGCATTGTTCAAGGTTTAGATTGCAGAATTGCACGTGGAAAGCACAACCATGCTGTAGCAGTGAAAGCATGGTCATTCCCCGATTATTTTATTTTAGTTTTTGCAGATACATATTAATCACATTGTCTAATCCCAGATAAATGGCTTCGGAAATTAAAGCATGACCTATAGAAACTTCGAGTAATCCCGGAATATTTTCTTTGAAAAACTGGATATTATCCAAACTTAAATCATGACCTGCATTAATTCCCAATCCGACTTGATTGGCCAAAATCGCCGATTCCATATAAGGCTGTATTCCTCTTACGTTACCCAAACTGTATTCGTGTGCGAATGCTTCGGTATACAATTCGATTCTTTCGGTCCCGATATTTTTTGCTCCTTCGATCATTTTGAGAACTGGATCGACAAAAATGGAAGTTCGTATTCCATTGCGCTGAAATTCCTGAACAATTTCTTTGAGATAATCGGCATGTTTTATCGTATCCCAACCTGCATTAGAAGTTATAGCATCGATAGCATCAGGAACTAAAGTAACCTGAGTCGGTTTTATTTCAAGAACGAGATCAATAAACGTTTTCTCCGGATTTCCTTCAATATTATATTCGGTATAAACAATAGATTTCAAATCGCGGGCATCCTGATAGCGAATGTGACGTTCATCAGGACGTGGGTGAATCGTGATTCCTTCCGCCCCAAATTTTTGAATGTCGGCTGCGACTCTTAATAAATCGGGAACATTTCCACCACGGGCATTTCGTAAAGTAGCTATTTTATTGATGTTTACACTTAACTTTGTCATTGGAACACTTTTTGATTGTGATAATAGTATTTATTAGAGCAAAAATACAAAGTAAAACTTAGGAGTTTTTGCTTATTTTTGATTATTTTGCATGAAATATCGCCGATTAATTTATGACAGAAATTACAAACTATATTACCAATGATTTTAAAGCTATTGACAGCCAAGATACTATTGCGGTTGTTCAAGACTTTTTTGATGAATTGCACTTTTCACACTTCCCGGTGATTGATGAGGGAATTTATATTGGCAGCATTGCATCCGATGATATAGAAACCTTTGATAGTGATAAAAAAGTAATTGATTATAAATTTACACTGGAAGGATTTTTTACCCGAACCAATACCATTTGGCTGGATGTTTTAGAAGTTTTCGCAAAAAATCATACCAATTTAGTTCCTGTTTTAGATGAAAACAATAAATATGTTGGCTATTATGAAATAGAGGACATCATGAAATTTTTTCATGAAACGCCCTTTTTAAAAGAACCCGGAGGAATTATTGTTGTCAAAAAACCAATTCTGGATTATTCGATGAGTCAAATTACCCAAATTGTTGAAAGCAACAACGGGAAGCTTTTGGGTCTATTTATATCTGATGCTGATGTTGAAAGCGTTCAGGTAACCATGAAAATAAGTTTAGGAGCCATGAATGAAATCATCCAAACTTTCAGAAGATACAATTACGAAATCATATCGGAGCATCAAGAAGACAATTACATCAACAACTTGAAGGAACGTTCTGATTATTTAGACAAATACCTTAATATATAGGGCAGCGGTTTGTTTGACCAAACAGTTGAGCCATTACCTAATAAACCCATCAGTGATTAAACGATTAAAAAAAGATGAAAGTAGCCATATACGGACAATATTATCAAAATAGTACAGAACCAATTATAAACGACATCTTTATTTTTTTTAATAAGAACAACGTTGAGATGATCATCGAATCTAATTTTTTGGCGATGGTTAACGAAAAAAAGATTGTAGAAACAAAATATAAAACCTTTGCTTCCCACACCGAATTAGACCAAAGTTTTGACCTGCTCATCAGCATTGGTGGTGACGGAACTATTTTGAGAGCCGCTACATTGGTTCGGAATTCAGGCATTCCAATATTAGGCATCAATGCAGGACGATTAGGATTTTTAGCCACCGTTCAAAAAGAAAATATTGCAGAATTTATGCAATTTGTCATTGACAAAAAATACACGCTTTCCAAGCGAACTTTACTCAGTCTAACGTGTTCTACCGAAAACGAATCCATTCAGGAAATTAATTTTGCGATGAATGAAATTACGGTTAGCCGAAAAGACACCACTGCGATGATTACAATTGACACCTATTTGGACGATGAATATTTAAACTCTTATTGGGCTGACGGCCTGATCATCTCTACACCGACAGGATCTACCGGATATTCCTTAAGTTGTGGCGGCCCCATTTTGACCCCAACTGTAAAAAGCCTGGTTATTACTCCCATCGCCCCACACAATCTTACCGCCAGACCACTTGTAGTTCCGGATGAAACCGAAATCAAATTAAAAGTTTCCGGTAGAGAGGATAATTATTTAGTTTCATTAGACTCCAGAGTAACTACCATAAAAAACGAATCTATCCTGACCATTAAGAAAACTCCATTTCAAATCAATATGGTTGAAATTCCCGACGAAACATTTTTAAAAACACTTCGCAGCAAATTACTTTGGGGAGAAGACAAAAGGAATTAAATCATTTTAGTTAAAAGCTATACGATTCTATCTATTTTTCACGTTTGGATTTATCTGACACCTATTTATTGTTAATTATTTAAAATAAAAGACAATTAACAAGATGGGTATTGAATCGTATTGATAATTATTATATTTGCACGCAATTTTAACTAAATGAACAAAATTTTTAATTTATTGTTATGCCTATTTCCCCTTTTGGCAATCCATGCTCAAATTCATGAGATTGGTGTTTTTGTAGGGGGCAGCAACTACGTTGGAGATGTTGGTCCCACCACCTATATCTCTCCAAACGAGCCTGCTTTGGGATTACTATACAAATGGAATAAAAGCACAAGACATTCCTATAGATTTTCCTACACACAGTCAAAAATTGCCTCAAACGATTTGGATTCTGAAGAAGCCGGCCGAAACCAAAGAGGATATCGTTTTGAAAATAGTATAAAAGAAGTATCTTTAGGCCTTGAATTCAATTTTTTCGATTTTAATCTTCATAAAATGGGGACTAAAGTCACTCCTTATATATATTCCGGAATAAGCTATTTTAGATATGATGAATTATATATTTTAGCTGGTGAAACAAGAAAAGATAAAAGTGCAGGTTCCTTTGCCATTCCAATTCATTTAGGAATAAAATCAAACATTACGCCTAATTTCATATTGGCTGCAGAGGTTGGAGCACGATATGCGCTTACCGACAACGTGGATGGAAGTAATCCGAAGAATGATAATTTAGAAATGTTGAGATTTGGAAATTTAAATAATAATGATTGGTATGTTTTTTCGGGTTTAACCCTGACGTATACCTTTGGAAACAAACCTTGTTACTGTGCAGATTAAAGAAATGGATTTACTACCTACAATAGACGCTACAAATTTACCCACACATTTAGCCATTATAATGGACGGCAATGGGCGTTGGGCGAAACAAAAAGGACTTTTAAGAGCTTTAGGGCATGAAAGCGGAACAAAATCAGTTAAAAAAATAATTGAAGCCAGTGCTAAACTAGGCATAGAATACCTTACGCTCTATGCTTTCTCTACTGAAAATTGGAACAGACCAAAACTGGAGGTGGAAACTTTAATGAGAGTATTGATCAATTCGCTAAAAAAAGAACTGATCACCCTACAAAAAAACAACATCAAACTGAATGCTATTGGTAACCTGGAAAAATTACCAAAATCTGCGCAAAAAGAACTTCTCGATGTAATAAACAAAACAAAGGACAACACGCAAATGACATTGACACTGGCGTTAAGCTATGGTTCCAGAGAGGAATTAGTCAATGCGGTTAAAAACATTTGTAGTAAAGTTAAAAATAATATAATTTCAATAGACACTATTGACGATTCAATTATAAATGAGCATCTTTACACGCAAAATTTACCTGATGTAGATTTATTAATACGAACCAGCGGAGAACATAGAATAAGTAATTTCTTGCTGTGGCAAATAGCCTATGCAGAATTATATTTTACTGACATCCTGTGGCCAGACTTTAAAGAACAAGATTTATATGAGGCTATTATTAGTTATCAAAAAAGAGAACGTAGATTTGGAAAAACAAGTGAACAAATTAAATAATTTTTTAGTGTTACATAAAAGCATAAAAACAGTCCTTACAATTTTGATTTTTGGTAGTTTTACTCAAATTAAAGCTCAAGAAAGAGTTCCTTTTGATCAGGGAAAAAAATACATTCTTGCCGATGTGGCGGTTATTGGAAAAATAAGTTTCAACTCTCAGACTGTAGTGACTTTTGCAGGACTTCAAAAAGGACAGGAAATAACAATTCCGGGTGAAGAAATAAGCAGCGCTATTAAAAAACTTGGAAAACTAGGCCTTTTTGATGAAATTTCATTCTATGTGAATAGAATCCAAAACGACAGCATTTACCTGGACTTAAATATTGCCGAATTACCCAAATTAAATGAGGTGAAATTTGTTGGTGTTAAGAAAAACAAAACGGAAGCTTTAATTAAAGATAATGGTCTTACTAAAAATAAAATTGTAAACGAAAATCTAATTACCACTACCAAAAATTACATTGAAAATAAATACAAAAAAGATGGTTACTACAATACTAAAGTAACTATAAATACCATTAAAGACACTGCAACAGTAAATCAGGTAAACCTGCTTGTTAACATTGATAAAGGTCAAAAAATAAAAATACAAAACATTGATTTTGTAGGCAATACAAAACTATCCGATAAAGTTTTGCGTAAAGCAATGAAAGACACGAAACAGAAAAATCCAATTCGGGTCTTAAAAGCATCTAAGTTTATACAGGCAAAATACAAAACCGATTTGGAAAAAGTAATTGCCGCTTACAAAGAAAAAGGATATCGTGATGCCCGAATACTTTCGGATTCTGTCACTTATAACAAAGACAAAAATGCATTGTCAATTAAAATAAATGTAGAAGAGGGAAACAAATACTATTTTGGAAATATTAAATTTTTAGGAAACACGGTTTATTCAGATCAATTATTGGGAAGAATATTAGGTGTTAAAAAAGGAGAAACCTATAATGGTGTACTTCTTGAAAAAAGAATTGCTGACAAATCTAAACCTGATGGTGAAGACATTACCAATTTATATCAAAACAGCGGGTATTTATTTTCAAATATAAATGCAGTAGAGGTAAAAACAGCAAACGACACGATCGATTTCGAGATAAGAGTTACGGAAGGGCCTTTGGCTTATTTTAATAAAATTACGGTTGTAGGAAACGACAAAACAAATGACCGTGTAATTTATAGAGAACTAAGAACCAAACCTGGAGAAAAATACAGCAAAGAAGAATTAGTAAGAACCATTCGTGAAATCGGACAATTAGGATTTTTTGATCCGGAAGCGATTGATCCCAAATTCAAAAATGTAGATTCAAGCGCAGGAACTGTTGACATTGAATACAATCTTGTTGAAAAAGGATCCAGCCAAATAGAACTTCAAGGTGGTTACGGCGGAGGTGGTTTCATTGGTACTTTGGGATTGTCATTTAACAATTTCTCAGCCAGAAATCTTTTGAATAAAGATGCTTACAAACCATTACCGATGGGAGATGGTCAAAAAGTTTCTTTGAGATTACAAGGTAGTACTTACTTTCAAACCTATAGTATGTCATTTTCCGAACCATGGTTTGGGCAAAAAAAACCAGTACAATTTAGCACATCACTATCGTATAGCAAGCAGTTTTTAAATAACTATGTAACGCAAAGAGTTGATAAAACTAAAAGTTTTAACATCCTTACTTTATCCGTTGGTCTAGCGAAAAGATTAACAGTGCCAGATGACTTCTTTGTATTGTCACAATCAATAAGTTACCAACATTACGACCTGCATAATTACAACACAGGGTTATTTACTTTTGGAAATGGAACGTCAAGAAACCTAGCGTACACAATAGGATTAACCCGAAGCAATAAAGGGGTAAATCCAATTTTCCCGACCTACGGTTCAGAGTTTAGTATTTCAGCAAAAGTAACTCCTCCATACTCTTTAATAAACGGAACTGATTACGCAACATTAGGCGATCAACAAGAATACAAATACAAGTATAAAGGAACAACTTATACTGGTTCAAACGGAATTCAGGTAAATGAAGGAGATTATGTTGAAGCTATTCCAAGCACAACGAATCTTACGCCAAACAAAGTATCAAATTATCAAGATGCTGCCGCTGACCCAGCAAAAGTAGATCAGAAGAAATTTAATTGGTTAGAATATTATAAAATTAAGTTTAAAGCAGACTGGTACACAAAAATTTATGGTAAATTAGTACTCCGAACCTTAACTGAATTTGGATTCCTTGGGGCATACAACCAAGACAGAGGTGTCGTACCGTTTGAAAGATTCTATGTAGGTGGTGATGGATTAGCAAATTACTCGATGGATGGTAGAGAAACCATTCAGTTGAGAGGATATCCAAACAACTCATTAACTCCAGTAAACAGTGTTGGTGAGCAAATTGGAGCAACGGTTTATAATAAATTTTCATTGGAAATGCGTTATCCTATAACACTGAAATCGTCAGCATCTATTTATGCGTTAACGTTTTTAGAAGCAGGTTCTTCTTATGCGAATTTCAAAAGCTATAATCCGTTTGCATTAAGTCGTTCCGCAGGAGCTGGTTTACGCGTATTCATGCCTGCATTTGGATTATTGGGAATAGATTTCGGATATGGTTTTGATGCCTTACCAGGAACAACCAAACCAAACGGATGGGAAACCCATTTTATCATTGGACAACAATTTTAAAAAAAATTAGTTAAAAATTTTTCTAATACATTAAAGTTATGAGAAAACAATTTTTATTTATATTTTTAGCACTAACGGCAGTAAATACAGTTGATGCGCAAACTAGGGGAACCAAAGTAGGTTATATTGACATGGAGTATATTCTTCAGAATGTACCTGATTATACTGAAGCAAAAATCCAATTAGAGCAAAAAGCCCAAAAATGGAAGCAAGAGGTTGAAGTTAAAAAAAATGAAATTGACAAACTAAAAAATGCATTAAAGGCGGAGCAAGCTTTATTGACGAAAGAACTTATCAACGAAAGAGAAACAGAAATTAAGTTCCTTGAAGACCAGAATTTAGATTACCAACAAAAAAGATTTGGCGCCAATGGTGATTTAATGCAGCAAAAGTTGGTGTTAGCAAAGCCAATACAAGACCAGGTTTTTACTGCTGTGCAAGATATAGCCGAAGCAAAAAAATATGATTTCATTTTTGATAAATCTTCTGATTTGACCATGCTTTTTGCAGCGAAAAGATTTGACATAAGCGATCAGGTTATTCGCGTATTGAATCGAACTGAAAAGCGAGAGCAACTAAGCAAAAAACAACTTAAAGAAGAGGAAGCAAAAGAAAACAAAGAGGATGCATTAGATGAAAATCCAGTTTTGGCTGACAGGCAAAAAGCATTGGATGAGAAAAAAACAGCACGAGATAAAATCATGGCTGACAGGAAACTACTCCAGGAAGAAAAGAAAAAAGAATTTGAAGAAAGAAGAAAACAACTGCTGTCTGAGAGAGCAGCAAAAAAAAATGGCACGGTTTCTGTCTCTGCTAAAACAGAAGATTTAAAAACAAAAGCGGTGGTTAATGATTCGACAGAAGTGGCTTCAAAAAAAGTAGTAGAAGATGCTAAAGTAAAACAAGTAGAACAAAAAGCAAAAATCTTAGAAGATCGTAAAAAAGTCTTGGAGGACCGTAAAAAGGCTTTAGAAGAAAAAAGAAAAAAAACTCTTGAAGAAAGAGAAGCTATTAAAAAAGCTGCAGCAGAAAAATTAAAAGAAAATACAAACAAAAATTAATACTAAATATTTTAAAAACGATGAAACAAATCAAAACTTTACTAATTGCCGGAATACTTTTTTTTGGTGCAAACCAAACTATGAATGCACAAGCAAAAACAGCACATGTTGACGTGAGTGAGATTATGGCAAAAATGCCAGCTATGTTAGAAGCTCAAAAACAATTGGAGAAATTGAGTGGTACTTATGATGCTGATTACAAAAAAATGGTTGAAGAATACCAAACAAAATTAAAAAAATACGAAGCAGAATCTGCAACAGTAACTGAAGCTGTAAATGGAGAACGTTCTAAAGAAGTTCAAGATATGCAAAAAAGAATTGTTGATTTTAGAGACAATGCACAAAAAGAATTACAACAAAAAGAATCTGATATTGTAAAACCTTTAATGGAAAAAGTAAGAACTTCTATCCAAAAAGTTGGTAAAGCAAAAGGATTTCAATATGTGTTAGATGGTTCTACACTGTTACTTGCTGATGGTCCAAACTTGACGGCTGATGTAAAAAAAGATTTAGGTTTCTAAAAAACCGATACTACTTAAAAACTGCTCACCCAAAATTTGGATTGAGCAGTTTTTTTTTGTTATAATAAATTTTAGGATATTTAAATCGCAGCACTTAACTTTGTTTATATGAACAACAATCAACCAATCGGAATTTTTGACTCAGGTATTGGAGGCACTTCAATTTGGAGCGCAATTCATGATTTACTCCCTAATGAAAAAACAATCTATTTAGCAGATAGTAAGAATGCTCCTTATGGTCAAAAATCGAAAGATGAGATTGTTGCCTTAAGTATGAAAAATACGAATTTCCTGCTAAAAATGAACTGTAAATTGATTGTGGTAGCTTGCAATACTGCCACTACTAATGCGATTCGAGAACTGCGAGAACGATACGATGTTCCTTTCATTGGTATTGAACCCGCCATAAAACCAGCAGTCACACATTCTAAGACACAAATCATAGGAATACTTGCTACGCAAGGCACATTAAACAGTGAGCTTTTCAATAAGACCACTGAAATGTATCAAGACACAAAAATAATTGAACAGGTAGGCCATGGATTAGTGCAACTGATCGAAAATGGTGATATCAATTCACCGGAAATGACAAAACTACTTTACTCCTACCTTACTCCTATGATCGAGGCCAACATCGATTATTTAGTATTAGGCTGCAGTCATTATCCGTATTTGATTCCTCAAATAAAAAAAATACTACCGGAACACATTCACATTATTGATTCCGGTGAAGCTGTCGCTAAACAGACGCAAAAAATATTGCAGGAAAAAATAGGGCTGTCGTCAGCCGAAAAAAGCGAACCCGTTTTCTATACCAATAGTAATCCAAAGGTTTTAACTGAAATTTTAGCAAATAGATATACTGTTGAACAAATCGAATTTTAATCTATTCGAATTTTCTTTTGACAAACCAAATTCCATCTAAACCTAAATTAAGAGACAATTTATTATAATTTTCCTTGATAAGTCCATCACTGATTCTTCCTTTTTGCCCATAGGAATATGTAATATTCAGCGCTGAAAAAGTATTTTCGATCGGAAGCGAAACTCCAAACGAAAGGGACAGGGAATTGATTCTTTTATTATCAACTTCGAGATAACCGGTATCATAATTCAGTCCTGTTGAATATTTAATCCTATCGGAATAACTTCTTATGTTTTTTGGCTTACTATACGAAAGACCCAAGGCAAATTTATCCTGGTTGATAAAATTTCCATACCACTCCGATTGATTCGTGCTACTCCAAAAACCTTTTCCATAATCAAGTGTCAGATTTAGATTATTCTTAAAAACTTTACTTAAACCCACCCCTAATTCCAATGGCATATAATAATCATCCGTATCCGATTCAAGTTCTGACTCAATTACAGCAGCTCCTGAATTATTTACTGTCCCTACGGATTGTACTTTTACAGCATTTATTTTTGTTGGCGATTTTAAATTCATTCCCAAAGTAAATGTAGAATCGACTTTAAACTGAGCTCCCAGGGATGCCCTAATTCCATTATAATTTGTTTTTTTATAAATATTGGTTACTGAATTAGAAATAGTATAATCTCTCTGATCTGTCGTATTTCCAAAAAGAAACGAGCTGGCAATTCCTAATGCCAGCCTTTTACCAATTCTATAGCCATACGAAACATCAAAATCATTCAATCCACCAGTTCCTGTAGCATTCAAGGTATAGTTTTCCTGACTATCCTGAATTGGCAATGATAAATTAGCGATTTTGAACGTTGTGCTCGAATAGGGCTTCAGCGCTAAACTAAAAGCTGACTTTGGCGACACTGGAAAGGCAAAAGCAATGTGGGAAAACTGAACGTTATTCCGATTTTCTTTTTTTGAATTATTTTCATAACTCGTTAAAATAGCTTTACCTCCAACATCAAACAGAAAATGATTTTGGTACATAAATCCCAAAGATCCAGGATTTAGATTATTGATAGATCGGTTCGAAGGCAGAGCAATTCCTGAAGAACCTAGCGAAGGAATCGAACCAAAGTCTGAATCATATAAGCTTCCTAAACCATAAAGCGAATAGGGAGAACTGGAAATACTTTGTGAAAAAGAAGCCATTGTTATAAAAAAAAATAAACCTACGAATGCTATTTTATTTTTCATCTAATAAGAAATATAATAAATTTTCAATTGAATTTTATTGTTCGTGTTTTTCTGATCGCCTAAAACTAATCTGTCAACCCCTTTTGAAATACTGGGCAATGTGAGAATTAATGAAGATCTAGCATCCGATTCTTTTAGCATTTCAGTTTGTAAAAAGGCCCCAATCGAAATTTTATATCCGACATTCTCATTGAATTCGTCACTTGTATTATTCAAGATCGCATACACAGGCTTTCCAGCTGTGGTATTCAGCGTGCCTTTTATTCTATTTAGATTATCCCCGACAAAAACCCGTAATGAATCAACTAAAGGGTATGTCGCCGAATAGGTATTATTTACAGGTTTTATAATTAATTCAGCATCTACAATCGCACCTTTCTCAGCGATATATTTCAATTGTTTAATGTTGGGAAAATCTACTCGACATGCAATTCCTGTCCCTGATTGAATAAAGGCCTTATTACCGGTTTCTACACTGGACAACTTACCTGATGAAACAGGCAAATCCACAATTACCGTTCCTGTTCTATCCAAAGTAACATTGTTAAATTGCTTTGCTGCATCCAGAATAGAGAAGTCTTTACTAAATGAGGTTTCTGAATCGCCTTGGTATTTTGAATAGTACAACCGAAGTGCGCTAGACAAATTGAATCCCACAATGCTGGAAGAATTGGCAGAGGTTGACTTGATGACGAATCCTTTGAGATATTCTGTAAATTCATCAAAATTAGATATTTCAAGTTTCTTTAATTTTAGGAAAAGGGCATTTCCAAATTCGTAATTCAGTTTAACAACTACTGAATCTTTACTGTTTGGTTTTGGTTTAAATGAAATACTGCCCAAACTTTCAGCATCATAACTTAAGCTGGAATTATTGTAAAAACTATCATCATCTGTGTTTGGCTTGACCTTTTGTGTCAATCTATGAATACTAAGAGATTGAACTTTCGTTGTGTCACCGTAGAAGTATTTATCTTCTTTTAAAATCAATTTAATAGAATCGAATACGTAATTTGGAGCATCAGTATCAGAACTGACATTATACAGCGCATAATTGGACGCTGAAAACTGGAAATAACTCTCTGATTTTACTTTCCCCAAAATAGGATCGTCATAATTTCCAACCAAAATTCGACTCTGACCTGATGTTACCAGCGAGTCAAAATTAATTGTCGCAACAGCAACAGTTACTGTATCGATCAAAATTACTTTATTATTAAGCGATAGATAATCCGAACCAACAACAAACTCCCCTTCATCAACGTCTGAGTTACACGAGGTTATCGCAAGTCCAAAAAACAGTAACAACAATACCTTATACATAAATGTTTTTTGAACAAATATATAGGAGACCATTTTATACCGCATAATAACATATACCGTTGGAACCTTTTTGTCTATAAAAGGCCAATTCTAATCTACAATTAAGACAGCGGCTCTAATTAATCATTCAACCTTACAAATGCCCCGTTTGTCTATGAAATTGGGCAGTATATATATCTTCTTTTTTTTAATTGGATAACCTATCTACTTTTGAATCAATAAAAAAATAATGAGAATAAAGACTTTAGCAAATCTGTTGTTTATGATTCCAATTCTTAATGCATCGGCGCAAAGCGGGTATTCCTTAGAGTTGCAGATAAAAACACAACCAACTGAAAAAATCACAGTAAATGAAACCGGACTTGGAGTAACCTTTTTTGAGAATATTGATTCGAAAAATAAAATAACCAACACCTTCAGGTACAAAAATACTGAAGTCAATTATCCATTAGAAAATTATGATTTACAAAATAATCTTAATCATTTTACCAGTTTCGAAAATGATTTTGAATTTTCTCATCAAGTAACCGAAAAAACAAAATTGAATTTAGAAATCAATCCAACGGTCAATTTCGAGAATAATCTTGGAATTTCTGATATATCTCTTTTAGGCGGCTTTGAAGTTAACCATTCTATTAATCCTACAAATACAATTCGCTTTGGAGTAAAAAGGATGATGCTTTTTGGCAAACCGGAACTACTGCCTACTTTTTCTTTTTACCATCAGATAAACCCTAGTGCATTTCTGGAAGTCGGTTTTCCAAACACGGTTATTTCCTATTCAAATACCAGTCGAAATAGGTTCCGTTTTACAAATAGTTTCAATGGAAATTATTACAATCTAGATCGCCCGAGCGTTCTTAACGATTTAAATGAAGCTACAAAAGTTAGTTTTTCACAGATAACTACTGCTATAGAATATGAGAGAAACATGGATGCAAACTGGTTTATAACTCTTAAAGGAGGCTATGAATCTAACAAAAAGTACCAACTGATAAACCCAAGTGGAGACTCAAAATTTGATTTGAATAGCAGTAACGGATATATTTTAAGCATAGGAATAAAATACAAACAATAACAAATACAATACATTATGAATAGTTTTAAAAAAGGAATATTGTTCACTACACTTTTCGCAAGTTTAGTATTTACAGGTTGCAGTAATGATGATGATTCCGAAGATTTAATTGGAAACTGGATTAAAAAATCCTCCTTTGACGGCCCTGCAAGATCAAGCGCTACAAGTTTTGTAATTGGCACTTACGCTTTTGTAACCACTGGATATACAGGAGATGAATACCTAAAAGACCTTTGGGCTTACAATTCAACAGGCGATTACTGGGAACAAAAAGCTGATTTTATTGGAGCGGCAAGAAGTTCAGCTTCCGGATTTGAATTAAATGAAAAAGGCTATGTGGGTCTTGGGTATGATGGCACTAATAAATTAAAAGACTTTTACGAATACAATCCAACCAGTAACACGTGGACACAAAAAGCTGATTTTGCCGGAACAGCACGTT
The DNA here is from genome assembly GCF_048286715.1 of Flavobacterium kochi. Taxonomy (NCBI): domain Bacteria; kingdom Pseudomonadati; phylum Bacteroidota; class Flavobacteriia; order Flavobacteriales; family Flavobacteriaceae; genus Flavobacterium; species Flavobacterium kochi. Next base: position 138,137 of record NZ_JBLVPW010000003.1, on the reverse strand, counting down.
ATTCCGCTGTAGGATTCCAAGTCGGCGGTAAAGCATATTTCGGAACTGGTTATGATGGGAATTACCTGAAAGACTTTTATCAGTACAGCCCATCCACGGATTCCTGGTCATTGGCAAATGGATTTAGTGGAAACAAAAGAAGGAATGCAACTGTTTTTGTAATAGATGATAAAGCTTATTTTGGGACAGGCGTAAACAGTGGAGTCTACCAGGTCGATTTTTGGATGTTTGATCCGGCAACTGATGTATGGACAAGAAAACGTGACATTGATCAAGACGGCGACGACGATTATGATTACAACGATGACTATGTAATTGTCCGTTCTAATGCGTCCAGTTTTTCTATGAATGGATTAGGATATGTAGCTTGTGGTGAAAGTTCAAAATCGATTTGGGAATACAATCCAACAACTGATATTTGGTTAGAAAGAACGCCCCTTGAAGGATCTGCCAGAACAGATGCAATAGGTTTTTCTATTAATCAACGAGGATTTATAATGCTGGGAAGAACCGGAACATCCTATTTTGATGATTCATGGGAATTTAAACCTTTAGAAGAACAAAATGATGATGACAACTAATTCAACAACAAAAATCTTCTGGATCACAATCCAGAAGATTTCACCTTTTATAAAAACAAAAAACAAGGTGCTTTTACTATCGGGTTTATTCCTATTTATTTCTTGTAACAAAAATGAAAATTTAAACGTACAATCGTTAAAAACGGCTACAGGCTGGGGTTATTTCATAACTTGCAATAAAAAAATTATAATAAAACAAACCGTAATTCCCGTTATCAGCAAAAATAAAAGTTTCAAAACTGAACAAGAAGCGCTTAAAGTTGGAAACTTGGTATTACAAAAATTGAAAGACGATTTATCGCCTACGGTAACAAAAAAAGATTTATTTTTATTAGCTGTAAAAATTTAGATGAACATAGAAGGAATTAAAAACAATAATTTAAACCAAATACTTTTTCATAGTATGATTTGGTGTTTCTTCATTGTCACCTCACTGGTTCAATTTTATGAAAGTCCTTTTCACATTACTACTGATTTTTATGTCCAGTGGATTACAGGAATACTATTATTCTACCTGAATTATTTATACTTGGTTCCTTTATTGCTTTTGCAAAAAAAATATTGGGAATATTTTACTATTCTAATTTTCATAATAATCCTTTTTATGATTATCAGATACAATTTTTTTATGCCCGAATTTAAGAATATGAGACCTTTCAAAATGATTAATTCATCTGGAAAAGAGATTTTATTAAAACCAGGGCCCAAAAGAAATCAGCCGCTATTTTTTAAGTTTATTCCTTCTTTTTTTTATATATTAATCATTACAATTAGTACCATTATAAAAACCTTGTCTGAATTATATAACAATCAGCAAAATAAGCTTATTGCAGAAACGCACAGGGCATCAACAGAATTAAACTATCTGAGAAAACAGACTAATCCACATTTTTTATTTAATTCATTAAATAGCATTTATTCACTAGCCTATAAAAAATCCGATTTAGTTCCGGACGCAATCGTAACTTTATCAGAAATGATGCGGTATATGCTATATGAAACCGATAATAAATCCGTGTTTCTGGAGAAAGAAATCAATTACATTAAAAACTACCTTGAATTACAAAAACTACGATTGAATAACATTGAAAACATCACCATAAATATTCATGGTGAGACAAAAAACAAACACATCGAGCCTTTGCTTTTGATTTCATTTATTGAAAATGCATTCAAATATGGCACCGATTATAAAGGAGCCGCTTTTGTAAAAATCAAAATAACAATTGAAGATACTATTTTAGATTTTTGGGTAGAAAACAAAATTGAAAATCACAGAAAAGATCCGGAAAATTCGGGAATTGGAATGATAAATATTGAAAATCGTCTGAATCTTCTTTACCCTAATGCGCACCAACTCACTATTATTGAAACGGATAGTAATTACAGTGTTCATTTAAATTTAAAACTAGACCAGATTCAAACTTCTTTTAATTAGAAACCAGATGTTGATTTTAGTTGTTCCAAATTTTAAATAAAAAACAAAAGATGAAATGTGTAATTATAGATGACGAGCCATTAGCGGTTGATTTACTTAAAGAATTTGTTAGCAAGGTGGATTCTCTTGAACTGGTCTACACATTCACAAATGCCATCGATGCCATTTCGATAATCAATCAGTCCAATGTTGATTTGATTTTTTTGGATATAGAAATGCCTCATTTTTCTGGGATTGATTTTATTAATGCGATAGAAAAAAAGCCACTGATCATATTTACAACCGCCTATTCTAACTATGCGGTTGAAGGATTTAATCTTGGCGCAGTCGATTATTTGGTAAAACCGATTCCTTTTCATCGGTTTTTAAAATCCGTATTGAGGGCACAACAAATTTTCAACCCACAAAATTTACCGATAAGTACCAATCCAATTTCTACTCCTGAAATCGAACAGGATTTTATGTTTGTAAGAGCTGAATATGAAAATGTAAAATTGAATTTTTCTGATATTTTATTTATAGAAGGATTGAAAGATTATGTCAAAATATACACCACTGACAATAAGTACACCCTAACATTAATCAGTCTTATAAAACTGGAGAATTTGCTTTCATCCAAAGGATTTGCACGAATTCACAGGTCTTACATCATCAATATAAAACACGTGAAATCAATCCAAAAAAACAAGGTTATTATTGCCGAAAAAAGAATCCCTATTAGTGAAAGCTACAAGAACTCCTTCTTTGAAAAAATCAATTTATAGCTTCTTGAATTCATTAGAAACCCTTATTTAATAATATTCAGGGTAATCAACATTGTGATGATAAACAGTGAAAAAAGTCCTATCAAAAAAATCATATCCGCCGTTTTTTCCATGCTCACATTAGGCTTTTTGGTATTACGCATCGATAAAAAAGACAAAATACTACTGGTCATAAACATAACAATGGAAACCGCAATAAGTTGATCGATAACGGTAGTTTCTTTAGTATTATTTAAATGGATTGAAGTAAGAACAATAAAACAAATTCCCAGCAATGTTGCCGAAGTGTTTAGTATATGTGAAGCCTTATCCTTTTTTTTGCCCATTCTTTTAGTATTGAAAAGTACAACAGATTACTCTTCTTCCTTGAACCAACTGGAATACATTACATAATTATTTGAAATGCGTTCGATTTCCCCTGCAAAATCAGACTGATCAATATCTTTCACCTTTTTGGCAGGAACTCCGGCCCAAATCGACCCGGAGCCAACAACCGTATTTTGGGTAATAACAGCACCGGCCGCAACAATAGAATTGCTTTCGATTACACAATTATCCATAACAATTGCACCCATTCCTATCAATACATTGTCATGAACGATACAGCCATGCACAATGGCATTATGTCCAATTGAAACATTATTCCCAATAATTGTTGGATGTTTTTTATAGGTACAATGAATAATGGCGCCATCCTGAATATTTACTTTATTCCCTATTTTGATGAAATTTACATCACCCCTTACTACGGCATTAAACCAAACACTGCATGAAGTACCAAAGCTAACATCACCAACAATAGTGGCATTCTCGGCTACATAACAATCCTCAGGTATAGAAGGTGTTTTTCCGTTAACAGATTTAACTAACATAAATAAAGTAAATTAATTGATTGCCGGACAGTTGCATTCGTATTTTTCAGCCTTGCAAAATAAGTTGATTCCCAAAGTAATTTGGTGAAAGCCTCCATTATCAAATTTCACGGGACCTGACACATGTGAATACGTGTAAGCAAACATGAAATTATTAAAATTAACTCCAACAATGGGAGTAATATATTGAAGCTTCTGCTTCGAAATTCCACTTCCATCTGTGTATTCAGCTCCATCTAAACTTCGGCGGTAGGACAAACCTCCCCAAAGTTTTCCGAAATCCATATTTTTATAGGCCTTAAAATTAAAGTCAATAGCTTTTTCTTTAGTCTTATCCACTAATTGAAATAGCAGTGATGGTTCCCATAATATTCTATCAGCATCCCCAAAAACATAACCGGCACTCAACAAATATTTTCTTAGGTTATCGCTTTCATATTCAGTGTAAATATCTCTTCTGGTTTCAATTGCATTTTTTACAGTACCATGAACATAAAAATCTAAATAATTATAAGATGCTCCAATATCAAAATTGAAATAGGAATCTTTCTGTACAACGGTTCCATCAATAATAGGATCAAAATCGCCGGATTGCATAAACTCTGTTTCGTCTAACTGGCTTTGAATCAATCCCGCGCTAATACCAAAAGACAACTGATTTAAATCAATTTCATCTCTTGAAAACATAAGGTGATAAGCATAGGTAAACTTAACTCCTTTTTGAGAATGATACCCATTTTTATCATTAAAAAGAATAATTCCCGCTCCTGCTTTTTCCCCTACCCGACCATTAAAACTAAGCGTTTGAAGTTCCGGTGCATCTTCCTGGCTAAACCATTGTTTACGTGCAGTAAGTCTAATTTTCGCGCAGTTTGCCGCCCCAGCCATTGAAGGATGAATCAAATAGTAATTATCCGACAGATAATCCGAATAGACAGTGACCCCTTCCTGTGAAAAAGTATAGCTATATACAAAAAACAGGACCGCAAAAAATTTAATTTTGTTATACATAGAAACACTATTATATCAAGCAATTGCTGACTCAATGAGCGGTATAAATACCTTGTTAATAACTAAATTATTGTTAATTTATTTTATTAATATTCAAATATAGCTATTCGTGGAAAATAACTTTACTAAATTTGTAAAAATTTACTAAGATCATGACAAAAGTTAGCATAAAAGAAACCCAAAACCCAACGATATTAAAATTTGAATTCCCAGATTTTATTACTCAAAATGAAAGTTTTGAATTCAAAAATATAGACGAGGCGAAATCGTCCCCTCTCGCACAACAACTATTTTATTTGCCCTTTGTAAAAACAATTTACATCTCAGGAAATTTCATAGCTATTGAAAAATATAGCATTGTGGAATGGGAAGATGTAAAAGATGCAGTGGCAGAACAAATAGAAAAATTTGTAAACGATGGCGGAATAATTATTACTCCAGACGAAAACAAAACAAAAAAACAACCTATCACCGTTTACGGAGAAACAACTCCTAATCCTGCAGCTTTAAAATTTGTAGTGAGTAGAATGTTGACCAAAAATGCCATTGAATTCAAAAATATTGATCAAACCGGTGCTTCGCCATTGGCAAAAGAACTATTCAAATTTCCTTATGTAAAAGAAGTTTTTATTGACGAAAACTACATCTCCGTAACCAAATATGAAATCAATGAATGGCAGGAAATTACCTTAGAAATAAGAAGTTTCATTAAGCAATATATCGAAAACGGAGGGACTGTTTTAGATGAAAATTTCATCGAAGCCGTAACCGCTGAAGAAAATACTAAAGCAAAAGAATTTGATAATCTGGATGTCACTTCACAACAAATCATCAACATCTTGGAGGAATATGTAAAACCCGCTGTACAAGCTGACGGAGGTAATATTGCATTTGACTCTTATAACGAAGCAGATAAAACCGTAAAAGTAATCCTTCAAGGAGCTTGTAGCGGCTGCCCGTCATCAACATTCACTTTAAAAAGCGGCATCGAAAACATGCTGAAAAGTATGTTGAACGACGAAGAAATTAAAGTGGAAGCCATAAACGCATAAGCAAACTCAAAAACACACATTTAACTGATACTATTATAGTTACATAAAATAATTCCCGTTTTAAATAGAAATTTTAAATAAAATAGGTACATTTAATCTTTAACTTAACAAATAGAAATTATGTCAGTATTAAAAGTAATTGAAGTACTTTCCAATTCAGAAATAAGTTGGGAAGATGCAGCTCGAAAAGGAGTTGCGAAGGCGGCTAAATCCGTAAAACACATACGCTCTGTATACATTAAAGACCATAGCGCAGCCGTAAGTGGAGGTGAAATAACAGAATACAGAGTAAACTTAAAATTAACTTTCGAACTCGAATAGATTAATTTGGTCAAATTAATTTAAGCGTTTCATCCGAGACGCTTTTTTTATTTATATTTTATTTTTAGGCTATTTACGGGAACCCCTAAAATATCAAATCTTCCATTTTTAGCTTTACGATATAAAAGTGACAAAACGCTATTTTAGGTTTGCCAAAATCAAACCTGTTTAGCGCCAAACACTGATTTTCAGCAAATTATTAATGGTTTAATAAAGCATTCTTAGAAAAAATTGCTTAATATTGTAAGACTAATTAAATATAAATAACATGGGACTATCTTCATTTTTAAAAAATTTGTTTGGCTCAGCCAAAGAAACAGCCAGTGAATTAGCGGACAAAGCAGAAACAACTTTTGAACAGGCTAAAGAAACCGCAGCACCTTACGTTGAAAAAGCGGGGACTTTCGCAGAGGAAACATTTGATAAAGCAAAAGAAAATGCTGCTCCAATTATAGCTAAAGTAGAGACATTTGCTGAAGACACATTTGATAAAGTAAAAGAAACTGCTGCGCCTATTATAGCTAAAGTGGAAGATTTTACTGGTCATACTAAGGAAACAACAACTGATGCTTTAGAAAAAGCAGCAGAAAGTGTAAAAGAAAAAACGGAGGCAACTGTTGATAAAGTGGAAGAGGCTGCCAGTGAAACAAAAGCAGTAGCTTCGGAAGCTGCTGAAACTATTGCCGACAAAACAAACACATTGGCAGATGATGCCGCTTCAGAAGCGAGCGAAATTGCTAAAAAAAACATAAATAGAACAGAAGAAGATGCAGATTAATTTATAGAAAAATAATTTATTTGTATTTTTGCAATTCAAATCCGACCTTCTCTTTTGAGAGGGTTTTTTATTACTCAAAAAATGATCTTAAATCCAAGTCAATTAACTGGCTACGCAGACACTTTCATCAAAGAATTAATTGATTATTCCCCCAAAGTAATTTCCGCCTTTGTTATTTTATTTGTCGGCCTTTACGCCATCCGGCTTATCAACAGAATAATTAGAAAAACAATGATAAAAAGGGATTTGGATCCTACATTGACCACCTTTTTGTCTGATGTTTTGCTGTGGACTTTGAGAGTACTATTATTTGTAACTATCATTTCAAAACTAGGAGTGGAAAGTTCTTCATTTGTTGCTATTCTTGGGGCAATGGGACTTGCTATAGGTTTATCGCTTCAAGGTTCATTATCTAATTTTGCAGGCGGAATGCTGATAATCCTCTTCAAACCATTTAAAGTAGGACATACTATTGAAGCACAGGGCAACATAGGAACAGTTAGCGAAATCCAAATATTTGTGACCAAATTAATCAACGGAAACAATCAAACCATTTTTATTCCAAATGGTTCCTTATCAAATGGCACTATCATCAATTACTCCTTACAGGGGTTCAGGAGAGCCGATTTGACTATCGCTATTTCGTATGATACCGACATTAAAAAAGCAAGAGATATCATTACGGCTGTTTTAAACAGCAATCCAAAAATACTTAAAACTCCAATTGCTGAAGTTTCAGTAAAGAATTTAACCGATAACGCCATTCAACTTGCAGTTAGGCCCTGGGCAAATAATGAAGATTTTGGCGCAGTTTTCTCTCAAACTTTAGAAAGTTGCAAGATAGCCTTTGATGCTGCCGGAATTGTTATTCAGCCTTATGCAAAAGGATTGTCTAAGACAGATTCTCAATTGTAATGATTTCTATTTCTTTGAAGTGGTAATCATAAAATCTTTCAGATAATACGGTTCAAAATAAGCGACATCTACGGTGTCGTTTATTTTGAATTTTTCAAAACTCAACGAACTCATTTCCTTAGCGGAAGGATATTTGATATCGTCTAAGAAAACAAAATTATCTCTAGTTAAAACGGTTTTGCATTTCTCGGCACAATCTCCCACAAAGTAAAGTGTTTCCGAAAAATCTTCGAATGAATTTTCAGTTATAATTTCAGCCAAAGTTCCTCTCTTATTTTCAAAATTCGGGTCAAAAATAGCGCTATACACTTCCATTCTTCTGGCATCAATCATTGGGATAATCAGACCCTTAGAAACGGTCACCTGAGAAGCCAGGATTTTCAGTGTATCAACCGCAATCAAAGGCACGCCTAAGGCATAACACAGCCCTTTTGCGGCCGAAACTCCTATTCGCAATCCAGTATAGGACCCAGGACCTTGACTTATCGCAACAGCCACTAAATCTTTGAAAGTAATTCCTGCTTCTTGTATAATTTCTTCAATAAAAACATGTAATCGTTCCGCGTGAGAATATCCTTCTTCTGCAATTTCTTTGCATAGCATCATTTTTCCTTCTTTTGCAAGAGCAACAGAACAGTTTTTAGTCGCGGTTTCAATGTTAAGTATATAATCCAATTTTATTTTTTATTTTTAACGTAAAAATTACAATCATAAAATAAATTTATAATTGTGATTTTCAAATATAGGTACTTTATGTATTACTTCTTACTTTCTTCTTTATCTTTTTCTATTTTTAATGTTACTTTATCTCCAGAATTAAGCTCCTTAGAAACTATAGTATAAGGCCCCGTAATAACTACATCCCCTTTTTTAAGCCCAGTTAAAACTTCAATATTGGTGTCATCTTGAATTCCTGTTGTAATGATTCTTATTTTAGCCTTATCACCTATTTTTACAAAAACACATTCCAATTTCTTATCACTTTTAGGCACTACTTTTTTCTCATCGGATTTAGGATCCTCTATTTTTATTTCCTTAACTGCAGCTGTATCTGATTTTACTACAACGGAACTTATTGGCACAGACAAGACATTCTTTTTTGTTTTGGTAATGATATCAACCGTTGCTGTCATTCCTGGTCTAAAAGGAGAATAGGTATCTGGTTTTCCTTCTAAGAGATCCTGATATGATTCCTTGAGTATTCGTACTTTTACTTTAAAATTAGTCACTTGATCAGCAGTCAAAGAAGAACTTGCCGAGTTAGAAATACTGGTAACAATTCCTTTAAACTGCTTTTTTAAATAAGCATCGACTTCAACTTTTGCTTCGTCACCTACTTTTATTTTTACAATATCGTTTTCATTTACATCAACTTCAACTTCCATGTTATTCAGGTTGGCAACTCTCAATAATTCTGTTCCAGCCATTTGCTGGGTTCCCAAAACACGTTCTCCAAGTTCTACGTTAAGCACCGAAATAGTTCCATCGGCAGGTGCATAGATGATTGTTCGTCCAAGATTATCCTGAGCTTCATTTACCGAAGCAGAGGCGCTTCTTACATTAAAATAAGCCGTTTGTTTGGTTGCCTTTGCAACCTCAAAAGAAGCGATTGATTTATCCCAATCTGATCTGGAAATAATCCCTTTATCGAACAACGTTTTATTTCTGTCATAACTTGCCTTGGCTTCTTTAAAAGAGGCATCCGCCTGACTCAAACCTGCTTTTGTCCCCGATAAATTTGCAACCGTTCTATTTAATCCTGAAGTATATAAATCGGGATTTATCTTTACCAATAAATCTCCTTTTTTAACTACTTGACCTTCTTTTACAGGTAACGAAATAATTTCACCTGAAACCATAGAAGATATTTTTACTTCAATTTCAGGTTGAATTTTTCCCGTAGCGGAAACAGTTTCAACAATTGTTGTAGCCTCAACATTGGCTATTTCGATTTCCTTTCCCTTATCTTTATTTCCAATAATTCCTTTTTTTGAAAGCACTACTAATAATGCAATAATTACCACAGCACTACCAATTAAGATATAAATTGTTTTTTTTGACATAATAATCTAGTTTTTAATGATTGGAATTCCGAAATAGAATTCTAAAATTTTGATTTTAAAAATGTAATCATATTTCGTTCTAAGAACCTCCGATTGTGCATTAGTGAGTAAGGTTTGTGATTGGTTGAAATCAAAAGAATTCATCAATCCCACTGCATATTTTTCTTTGGCATAGTTATAAGCTTCTTGTCTTGACTCTAATGCTACCACTGAAGATTCATGGGCGTTTAATGCACCTTTTGCATCCGTGAAAGCAGTATAAACATTTCTTTGCAAATCTAAATCTTGTTGCTCTAATGCGATTTTTGATTTTTCTAAACTCACTTTAGAACGTTCCACATTATTTCTTGCTGAAAATCCATTAAAAATTGGAATAGCTAATTGAGCTCCAAAAGATTGCCCTTTGTTATTGCTAAATTGATCCCAAAATGGCAGTGCATTTCCTAATACTGGAGAAAAATTATTTTGCAAAACATTTTGATTTGTCCCTTCCACATACCCAACTACAGACGTAGGATTTGACGTATTAGGCTGCAGACCTATAACTCTCTCACTGTAAGCAACCCTGGAACTGAAACTATAGAATCCCTGAAGTGTTGGTTGAAATGCCCCTTTTGCAATAGCAACATTTTTTTCTGCTATTTCCAAATTGGTTTTGGCAATTTTCAATTCTATCTTACTTTCTTTTGCTTTATCGTAGATTGCTGTAGGAGCTTGTGCTAAAATATTGTTTTCGTCTTTGGCGTTAGTATCATCAATAATATCAAAGTTCTCAAATTCTTTTAATTGTAACAATTGAGCTAAACTAAGTTTTGAAATTAGTAAAGCATTCTGGGCTGCAATAACATTTTGATTATTAGAGGCAACAGTTGCTTTTATGTCCAACAAATCTCCACGAGGAATTGATCCTGCATTAACTAATTCTTCTGAACGGGAATATTGTTTTTGATTAATGCCTAATTGTTCTTGCTGCACTTTTAAATTCTCCTTATTAAAAAGAATCTGTAAAAAAGCATTTGCAACATTTAAGGCTACATCTTCCTGCATTTTTTGCAGTTGGTATTTTGCAGCAATTATTGAAAGATTGGCTTTTCGAAGTGTATTTTGATTTTGTAATCCCTTGTAAATATCAATCCCAATATTAGCTCCCGCAGAGGTAAACTGAGTAGTTTTATTTTGTAAAAGTCCTGTTGTAATATCCTGGTTCAAACCGATATTCCAAGAATGAGACGCACTGGCATTTAAAGATGGAAGAAAATTTCCTATTGCGCCTTTTTTATCAATAGCTGCCGTTTTAGAATCTAATTCGGTTTGCTTGATTGAAATATTATTTTGTATAGCATATTTTACACATTCTTCCAAGGTCCATTTTTTTGATTGCGCCTGAATAGTAACACTACAAATTAACATTAGAATTAAACTAAGAAAACTTCTTTTTTTCATATATTTTGAATAAAAGTGCAGTATCACTGCTAAACAAATTTACCTTTTTCTGATAAAAGAACTATGGAACACAATGAAATATTTCACCCATAAATCAGTTATAAAAACAATTAGACTTTGAAAATTACCATTTGTTACAAAAAATCCTAAAAATATGTTTCTTTTGTTAATTTTGCTCTTTTAAACTAAAACAAAATGCTAAAATCCTTTTTAAGCTTACTGGTTATCCTTCTTATTGTCTTAATTTCCGGCTGCTCCACTTCTCAAAAAATAGCCGCATTAAAACCTGAACCAGACGATGCTACTCCGTTAGTTTATGAAAACATCCCCTCCTTTATCAATTTACCGATCAGCATAAAGCTACAAGATATTGAAAACCAAACTAACTTAACTTTAAACGGGTTGATCTATGAAGACAATAGTATTGAAGATGACAATATAGAAATGAAAGTTTGGAAACAAGCGCCAATTACCATTACAAACGACAAAGGGATTTCAGGTGAAAAAATAAAAACCATTTTACCGCTGAAAGCTTTAGTAAAATATCGGATTGGCACAAAAAAATTGGGTATTGAATTTTATGACACTCGTGAATTTAACCTTGACGGTGTAGTGACTTTAATAAGCGATACGGGTTTGATTAACTGGAAATTAAACACTAAAACCGAACTAAAATCCTTAGATTGGAACGAAAGTCCAAGTATGACCATTTTTGGGAAAAATGTTCCTGTAACCTATCTTATCAATCCTGCGATTAAACTTTTTAAATCGAAAATTGAAAAGAAGATTGATGATGCTATTGCAAAATCCATGGATTTCAAACCCAATCTTCTTTCTGCCTTAGAAAAAATTTGCACTCCCTTTCAAATGAATGAAGAATATGACAGCTGGCTTCGTATTGTTCCAATTGAAATCTATTCCACTACTGCCAAACTAAAAGGCAATACTTTTTTGTTAGAAATGGGTATGAAATGTACTATGGAAACATTGATAGGTAAGAAACCCGAATCTACATTTGACAAAAATAAAATTGTTCTCAAACCCGCCACCAAAATCCCTGAAGAAATAACTGCAAATATTGTTGCCGTTTCTACTTATGAAGAGGCTTCAAAAATAATGACCAAGAATTTTTCCGGGCAGGAATTTGGTTCAGGAAGCAAGAAGGTAAAAGTTCAAAATGTAGCAATCTGGCACAAAAACGGTAAAATGATAATTGCTTTAGACCTGTTGGGCTCTGTAAACGGAACCATTTATTTAGCAGGTTTTCCACAATACAATGACAAAACAAAAGAAATATTTTTTGATAAATTAGATTATGCCTTAGATACAAAGAACAAATTAATGCGCACTGCCAACTGGCTGGCTCAAGGATTGGTTTTAAGAAAAATTCAGCAAAGTTGTCGCTATTCCATAAAACCAAATTTAGACGAAGGAAAACATAGCATGATGAATTATTTAAAGAATTATTCACCAATGCCAGGTGTTTTTGTAAATGGAAAAATGGAGGACATTCAATTCCAAAAAATTGAACTGACCAATCAGGCTATCATTGCTTTTATAAAGGTAAAAGGAACGGTAAATGTATCGGTTGACGGTTTAAAGTAATAGCGGACAAATAAATCTAATTTGATTTATTTCGTCTCATCCGATAGACAGCGTAACCAATAGCTCCGACAAGAAGATAAGGAATAACCATTAAGTAAACAATTCCATCATTTACTGCCGCTGCTTTAGCTTTATTTCCCTCGCCAGATAATGCAGCACGACACATCGCACATTGCGCATTTACAGGCAAGTATAAGAAGAAAGAAACCAAAAAAAAGAAACTTGTCTTTACAAATCCTGAAAATCGTATCCCTGCTGTCTTTTTCATTTTATCTTTATTGAACATAATAAGGTGAAATCAGTAAGTAAACCACTACGCCGGTAACGGCAACATACAACCAGATTGGAAATGTAATTTTGGCAATTTTTTTATGCTTATCAAATCGTGTTGCCAAAGCCCTCACATAGGTAATCATAACAAGTGGGATAATAGCTATCGACAAAATGATATGTGTAATCAAAATAAAGAAGTAAACATATCTGATAAGCCCTTCTCCGCCAAATTTAGTGGAATCAGCAGTCATATGATACGCAACATACATCACTAAAAAAGCTACCGAAAGAAGTATTGCAGTTGTCATCAACTGTTCATGAAGTTTTCTCTTACCGTTTTTGATTGCTACTACCGCAGCAACTAAAATAATAGCCGTTAATCCATTTGTAGTTGCATAAATTGCCGGTAAAAAAGAAAGTGGTTCCACATTGTAACCAAAATCTTTTAGTTTCACTCCAAAAAGAATTGCTACAACTAATGGAATTACAATTGAAACTATTATAATAAATTTACTGAATTTCTGTTCAAGTGAATTATCTTCCATTTTTAATCTTTTAATAAAATATTAATATCTTGCTGAATAGCTCTAACCCCTTTTTTATCTAATCCATCGTAATATAAAATCGGATTACCAAAATCATCTTTTCTGCAACGGATATACCCATTTTTATCGATCAAGGCAAACAGTCCGGAATGCTCAAAACCACCACTCACCTTACTATTTTCACCCACATACAGATTAAAACCTTTATTGGCAATATCAAAAATATAATCTTTATCACCTGTAAGGAAATTCCAATTAGACGATTTTACGCCTAATAATTTAGCGTGTTCTTTTAGAACCGCAGGTGTATCATGAGTTGGATCGATAGTAATAGAAACAATTCCAAAATTTGGATTTCCAAAGAAAGTATTTTCAATAGCCAACATGCTCAGATTCATTTTTGGACAAATTGAAGGACAGGTAGTAAAGAAAAATTCCAAAACATACACTTTCCCTTTATAGGTCTCATTAGTTATTTTTTTATTATCCTGATTTACTAACTCAAATTTTGGAGCAGGACCAATTTTCACTAATTTACCATCATCGTTTTTAGTCGTACCGATTTTATCCAAACGATCTCCTTTTACAACATTGTTATTTTGTATTCTATCGATTATTTTTGGTACTGCATAAATACCAAAAAGTAAAATAATGAAGGAGATCCCTATATATGATTTATTTTTAAGCATAAATTTTAAGAATTAAAGTTCTTTTGTAGCATTATGATTTTTTTTAAGTGCTGCACGATATTCATACAAAATGACTTTAAAATCATCTAACATTTCATTGCTCAAATCAGCCGGATGGAATGTATTATAACCTTCCTTATACTCTTTCTTTTCCTTTCTACCTCTAAGATTTCGCTCTTTATCTACAATATAAACATTTGGAGTACCTAAATTTTTATCCAGTTTACCTACAAGTTTAAGCTGGTTATAGTAGCTATTGATTTCCTGAGGAGAAGTAAAGACAAAATGCCATTGGCTGACATCAGTAAAAGCACCTAATGCATTAACAACCTTCTTAGCATCATGCTCACTACCTAAAGGACAAATGACAACAAATTGCAAATCTTTGAAAGTATGGTATTGCTGGTATATTTTTTCATTTAGATTAAAAAAATTACCTCTGTTTTTTAAAATTTCAGAACCCGAAAATCCTAAAATAGTTATTTTATTATTCAAACTAACTTTTTCATCTTTTAAAGATTTCCAATCCCCAAAATCAGCAATTTTAGCAGTAATAACAGGTAATTTCGTAAAACTATTTATACCGGATGCAAAAAAAAGATAAGCAACAATAGGCAAAATAAAAAGGACAAAAAGGACAATATTCTTCTTCATTACAATAATAAAATTTAAAGCACAAAAAATAAAAAAAGGCACGCAATGCGTACCCTTTTTTTGAATTAATATCTTGTTAAAAATTCCATTTAATCGTAGAATTCTTAAAAACCTCATAAATATAATTCCCTTCAGTCAAAAGAATGAAAAGCAAATATAATATTAAAAAAATTACTGGTAAAACAACTGCATTTCTAAGAGTACTTCTCTCTCCTTCCATGTGCATGAAAGCCCATACAATAAAATATGCTTTTACAAGTGTTAAGATTATAAACAACCAGTTTAGTAAGCTCATTGCCATAAAACTATGCATATGAAGAACCTCTGGCTTAAGAATTCCAAAAATTACCTCAACAATCGTTATTACAGACAAAAGAGCAAAAACTGTCCAAATTCTTTTTGTATTAGAAACATGTTCGTGTGACATAATGATAAATCTAAAATTAAACTAAGTAGAAAAACGTAAATACAAATACCCAAACTAAATCGACAAAGTGCCAGTATAACCCCACTTTTTCAACCATTTCATAACTTCCTCTTTTCTCATAAGTTCCTACAAGAACATTAAAAAATATAATGATATTTATAATGATTCCCGAAAATACGTGAAAACCGTGAAACCCTGTGATAAAGAAAAAGAAATCAGCAAATAACTTACTTCCGTATTCATTGTGCGTTAAATTAGCTCCTTCTATCACTAAACTGGCTTGATTTAATCGTAATTCTGAATCTTTTCTGGAAAGAATTGTTTTCCTCTTTTCAGCAGTAATAGTCTCTGTTCTAATCAAAAGATCAGGATGCGCTTTAAAACCTGCCTGAACTTCAGCAACTGAATACGCTGGTAAAGAAGACTCATCCATGAACCATTTTCCTTTGTTTCTTTTCAATTGTTCTCTTTCTTCCGGCAAAGTTGCTGCAAAATCAGCAAGTGCTACACGATGTCCTTCTTTATCAACAAACTGAAGTAAGCTACCTCCTTTTGTTTCAATAGCACCATATTCTCCTTTTATAAAATTCTTCCATTCCCATGCTTGTGAACCAACGAAGATCATACCTCCAATAATTGTTAAAAACATGTAAATAACAACTTTATTTTTTTTCATTTGATGACCCGCATCAACAGCCAAAACCATTGTTACAGATGAAAAAATCAAAATAAATGTCATTAATGCTACATAATACATCGGAGCAGATACGCCGTGCATGAATGGAAAGTGTGTAAACACCTCATCAGCCAATGGCCATGTCTCAATAAATTTAAATCTAGAAAATCCGTAAGCTGCTAGAAATCCAGAGAATGTTAAGGCATCCGATACGATAAAAAACCACATCATCAATTTGCCATAACTTGCTCCCATTGGCTCTGTGCCGCCTCCCCAAGTTTTTTCTTCACTATTTGCAGTAGTAACTGTCGCTTCCATATAAGTTATTCGTTAAAAAGTTCCCAAATTTACGTTTTTTTATTATTTAAAGAAATATAAAAATAAAAATAAATAAACCCATAAGAAATCAAGAAAGTGCCAGTACATTGCACCTAGTTCAATTCCAAGAGTTTGAGTTGAATTGTATTTTTGTTTAAAATGATTATAAATTATAATTAGCAGTGAAATTAGACCACCTGCAAGGTGAACCAGGTGCACAACGGTTACAATATATAAAAACGTTGTTGTTATTGAACTCTCACTTCCTGTAAAATAATATCCATTTGACACGATCTGTCCAAAGCCTGCAAATTGCAAAATCACAAATAAAATCCCCAATGCTAAGGTAGACAAAAGAAACACAGTAGTCCCCTTTTGATTGCCTTTTTGGATTGCTTTTTTTGCTAAATGAAAAGTAACACTGCAACCAATGATTGCAACGGTACTAAAGTAAAAAGCGGTCGGCAATTGAAAATCCTTCAACCAATCGGTTCTCGATTTACTTACCACAAAAGCACTCGTAAGTCCTGCAAACATCATGGTCATGCTAACCATCGCAAACAGCAGTATCAACTTGTATGATCGCGCCGTTCTAGATTTATGTTCGTCTGTTGTCATTGTAATCCCCATAACTATCTTAAAAATTTATCAAATATATAAACCAATTGCAACAATGTAATATAAGAAACACTCACCAGCATCAAAGTCCTCGCTGCTTTTGCTGTTCTCAATTTATATAATTGCACTCCATAATAAAGCATCCAAAGTCCAAGCAAAAACACGATAACAGCTGCTATTGGTGTAATATACAACTGACCGGTATAACCCAAAACTGGCAAAAGTGAAGCTATAATAAGCCAGACCGTGTATAGAATGATTTGCAGGGCAGTAGATTTATCTTTTTTCCCTGTAGGAAGCATAAAAAAACCTGCTTTTTCGTAATCTTCATATAAAAACCATCCGATAGCCCAAAAATGAGGAAACTGCCAGAAAAACTGAATTAAAAATAAGGTTCCTGCTTCGATACCAAATTCTCCCGTTGCTGCAACCCATCCCAACATAAAAGGAATTGCCCCAGGAAATGCACCTACAAACACTGACAATGAGGTCATTGTTTTCAAAGGCGTATAGACACTTGTATAAAGAAATATAGAAATTGCGCCAAACATGGCAGTTTTTGAATTGATCGTGTATAACAAAACTATACCGGCCATCGTAAGAAGACTGGCAATAAGCAGAGCCGTACCAGATGACATTCTGCCTGCCGGAACGGGACGGTTTTTTGTCCGATCCATTAAAGCGTCTAAATCTTTTTCAATAACCTGATTAAAAGCATTAGAAGCACCTACCATACAATAGCCACCAATAGCCAGTTTCAGCAGCACTATCCAACTGAAAGAATGAATATCGGCAATCCCAAGCATAAATCCCGCTATAGAAGAAAACACAACGCTGACAGCGAGGCGCGCTTTGGTTATTTCGCGGAAATCAATATAAATAGATTTTAATGAAAGGGTATTTTGTGTTGCGTTCAATACTAATGTTTATTTGCTTTGTAAAAACTTTTGCAAAAGTAGGATATCAAAAGGGATTTGGCAAAAAACTATTCATAAAAAAAGTTTTTTTTGAAATATAATTAAAGCTAATAATCAAAATACCAGTTAAAAACATCGGAACGTATTCCTAAAGTAAACCAATTGGAGCTTTCGGTAAATGTCGTCGCGGTGTTCTTCGTCGGATCAAAATTTCTATAAATATAGCTTCCGTAAAGTTTTAGATTGGTCGCTGGATTTATCAAATATCCGGCTTGAATATCCGTAATAAAAACGGCCGTTTTATTTCCTTGCCCTACTTTCACTCCACTATCAAAAGCTCTCTTTTCATCATAATCCTTATAGATGTTCCCCCCGTAGTTAAAACTGTCTTCAGCTGTGTCAAAATCTAATCCGCGAGTACCAATAGTTATTTTTGCATCAGCAAAATACCGGTCCTTATGATAATGGGCGATTGTTATAAACTCTTTGAAATTTCCACCCCATTGGTGTCCCATACTTTGATTGTTGTGCGCATAATTTGTAATAGGATTACTGTGAGAATACACATAAGGACGCACATGGTTGTATTCTAATTGCACTATTAAATTGTCAACCTGAAAAGCATTATAGTATTTAAAGCCTAACTGGTAACCAAATTTATTTCTCCAGCTATTATCTCCCTTTTTAACGTCTCCCAGAGAAAATTCATCCAAAATAAATTGTCCATATGCATTTATCTGATTACTCCATTTGTATTTATAGGTCAGCCCTAAAACTGCATTTCCACTCCTGGCAGACGAAGCAAATTCAACCGAACGGTAAAAAATAATTGGATTTACAAAATTGACATCAAATCCTCTATCATTGGTATTTGTCCAAACTACCGATTCAAACAACCCAAGATTAAATTTATTCGACACGTTCCAACTCAAATAATGGTTTGCCATGAATTTCGTAGCATATGTTTTTTCGATCGTAACTTCTGGTCGAACATCTTTAAGCCATAGATATGTATTGGTATACTTTATTTTCCAGAAATTAGTGTTTATTTTAAAATACGGATACGGACTCGCTCCATCACTTTCTAATAAAGAGCGGTACCCATCTCCAATAAAATTCCTTCCGTAACCCAATTGCAAATCAAAATGTTTACTGGGTGCAAAAGTTATATTGGCTTCCGCTAATGGAAAATCATAGGCATCCGTTTTGAAATCTTTAGCAATTCCCATACCCGGAATAATTGCAGGATTCCCTCCCGCTGGCCGTATAGACTCTGCATAACGATTGTAATAATCTGCAAATCGTCCCTGACTTTCAAAAACCGTAGTGGTGAAATTAATTTGCGTTCCTAATCCACCACGAAAATTAATTCCGCGGGTATTCACATACGTGTAATTCGCTTTGGTTTGAGACGCTTTACCTACTTGCAAATCCAATATGGGATTTAAAGTAAACCAATAGCCCTCTCCCAGAATCTCAACCGTACTCTCATTCCATAATTTCCTGGCCCACCAGCCGGAAACATTTTTCCTGAGCTTATCATTTACTTTTTTAAGATCATAATATTTTGAAACTTCTACATAAGTATACGGTTTCGATGCAGTATGATTATTACTTCCAACTTGATTTA
The DNA here is from genome assembly GCF_048286715.1 of Flavobacterium kochi. Lineage (NCBI taxonomy): Bacteria > Pseudomonadati > Bacteroidota > Flavobacteriia > Flavobacteriales > Flavobacteriaceae > Flavobacterium > Flavobacterium kochi. Next base: position 118,547 of record NZ_JBLVPW010000003.1, on the reverse strand, counting down.
AGGAGGCGTCAAACTGTGAATAATAACTATGGGAAAAAGGAATATTCAAATGACTTTCGAACTGTGGATTATTGAATTTTTTATAAACAATACTATCTAATTCCGTAAGTTGCTTGCTTTCTTTTGGCAAAATTTCTGCTCGAGCAAGTGCTTCTGAAGCCAGCTGCTCCGGGCTTTTTAACGGAATAGCGATTGCAATTGTATATTTAGAATACGTTGGTTTCCCATTATAAGTTGACGGTTTAATTTTAGGAAATGCACCAAAAACCCGTTTGGTTTCTTTTACCAGGCCTTCATCGTTTGCATTTACATAAATCACCTTAAAAACGCCGTTACTATCTACTTCAAAAAGTACTTCTACACTTCCTTTAAAATTATTTTGTTTAAGGTTTTCAGGAACTTCAAAATTTTGAAATACAAAATTTTGCACCTGGTAGTAAAAACATTTTTCCAACTCCTTGGATTGCAGATTCTCACAATTCAAAAAAACAGGAAACCGTTCGGCTGATACGCTCGACCCAGTCGCACTATTATCTTGCGAATAAATAAAAAACGAATAAAATGATAAAAGTAACGTTGACAAACCTTTTTTCATGCTGTTTTCTTTATGAATTTAGTAATCAGTTTGTGAATTTTGCCCATTGGCAATTGCTTTCGCTCCGGAGGTTCCAATTCGCTTTACCCCCAATCGAATCATTTCCACGGCTTCATCATAAGTCCTTACTCCTCCAGCTGCTTTCACCGGAAGTGGTGAAGCATTTTCCAACATCATAATAATGGCTGGAATAGTAGCCCCATTTGGTAAATCATCAATTGTTTTGTAAAATCCTGTTGAAGACTTTACAAAAACCGATTGGTACAATTCTTCTTTAAAATTCGAAATAACAATATTTTTTATCAAAGCAGACAATTGTATAATCTGTTTGTCATCGAGTGCTGCCACTTCAATAATCCATTTTACAACCTTATTGTTTTCAAGTCCCAAAAGCGTACATTTCAGAACCTCATCTTTAACCAAATCAATAGCTCCTTTTTTGAATGCTTCATAGTTACAAACGAAATCCAAATCATCGGCTCCATCTTCAATCGCTTGAATTGCCTCAGCAATTTTCTCCTCTACCCCGGACTTTCCTTCTGGAAAATCAATTACGGTACCTATTTGTAAATTCGAATCAGCACTACTAATCATTGTTTTGGCAATAGAAACCATATTGGGACGAATCATAATAAGCTTAAAATGCTCATCAATGGCTTCCTGAATAAATTTCTTAGCAACTATACTGTTTTCTGCTTCACTAAGACCTGCTTGCGATGCCGTTTTTAAATAAGTAGAATCCAAATATTGCTTAATATTCATTTTTCTTGTGATTTTATAATACCAATACAATCTTATTAGCAAAAATACATTTTAAATTCACATTTAAATCACTATTAAGAACTACTTCGTAAAGATGCAATCTTATTTTATAAATTACTGATTGCACAAAAAACAAAATTCTTTTTGATATAAAAAAATCCCACCGAAGTGGGATTATAATCCGTACTAGACTTTATTTAATTTGGTGTACTTATTAAAAAACAAAATTATGCAAACAGCGAGAGTCGCTCCAGATAAATTTGCTACAACATCAAGCAAATCTCCTTTCCTAGTTGTAGTAAACAATGCCTGCGCTATTTCAATTGCGATTCCAAAAAAAAAGGAAAACATAACTGACAGAACCAAAGGTTTAAAAAAATTGGAACTTTTTAATTGTTTCTTAAAAAACAAAAACCAAAGAGATGTAAATACAAAATGAAAAAAGGAATGAACAACTTTATCCAGATTCGTAATGGAAACAGCCGGAATATCACTTGATTTGATCAAACAAAAAAAGACTACTAACCCTGTCCAAGATAAAGCCGCCCAAAAATAGAATTGTTTAGGCACCAATAAGTTCTTTGTAAGATTCACTTGAAAGCAACCCATCCACTTCAGTTTCGTCTGCAATCTTTATTTTTATCATCCATCCCGCTCCATAAGGGTCTGAATTCACACTTTCCGGTGTATTTTCCAATGCATCGTTAAAAGCGATAATTTCACCTGATAATGGAAGAAACAAATCAGAAACAGTTTTAACCGCTTCAACAGTTCCAAAAACCTCATCTTTTTCTAAAGTCTGATCTAAAGTTTCCACCTCAACATATACGATATCCCCTAACTCTTTTTGAGCAAAATCAGTAATCCCTACTGTTGCGATATCGCCTTCAATACTAACCCATTCGTGATCTTTAGTGTACTTTAAATTTGCTGGTATGTTCATATAAATACTAATTGATAAATTATTAATTGATAATTGAATTTTAGGTCACAAATGTAACAATCTCAATTCAAATCTTGTTTAGATTTTAAAAAAATTAATTCCCAAAATTATAACGAAGTGTAAATCCGGATCTAATATTAGTTAAAGGAAAAGAAGTTGATATTACTGCTTTCGAAAAGGAATGATCATAATAGAAAATCGCAGTCAGATTTTTACTGAATGCATAATCCGCAGTAATTTTTAAAGACCAGATATTTTGTCCTCCCGCCAACTGATTGTTATCATAATCTAAATACCGAACAATCGTTTGATTGTTTCGATACGAAAGATCCCCTTTCAAGTTAATGTCACTTTTTATAATTCCTGTTGGGTTGTCGGCCAGTCTGGAAGAGAAAATCACATCTTTAAATCGGTAACCAAGTCCAACAACATATTCAATTCCTTTTACTTCTGTCAGCAGATTATTATCAAAACTCATTGACAATGCTCTGTCTTTTTTTATTTCGGTTAGCACTTTTAATGAATTTTTCAATTCAAAATCCATTCTGATAAGCGGACTGAATTGCTCCACTAAATTGATGTTTGACATAATGGTGCTGTTGAAAAAATTACCACTTGCATCCACACCGTTTGGCGCTTTATCATATTCAAAATTAGATCTAAACGAATTAATAGTATAAGAAGCCCTATAACTGTGCTGCATAGAAAAACGCTTGAAATTCTTCTTGAAAAAAGCATAACGCATCAATCCATTGTATTTTACAGCCCAGTTTGGTATTGGAAAGTTCCTAAAAATTCCAAGTGAAACATCTGCTGCATTGGTTCCTGAATAAGCTGCTAAGAAAGCTGGTAATAATACCGCCTGGTTATTTTTACCATAACCTAAAGGATACCCTTCTGAATCCAAATTTGCCGGATTATTGATATCTATCCCCCGTTGCGTTGCCAATCGATTCGCAACTGCCAGCCTATTATTTCTAAAATCGTCAAAAGCGACAGATGTATTTTCATCGCTAGTGGAGAAAGACGTTTTTATCAGGACAGTAGAAATTGAAAAAAGTCCGTAACTATAGGGAGATCTCGAATTATATTGCCCGTCAGTAACATCATATTGTTCTGAAAAATTTTTAGAATAAGCTCTGTCTAATGACAAATCGATTTTTAAATCAGGTAATAAATCCACATTTGCCGTAGCTTTAAATAACTTGTTGGTTACCTGTGAATAATTTTGATTAAAATCAGGATAATTGGTAAGCCATCCGTTCTTAGCCGCTTCATATCGCACATCATCCTGGCTACCAAAAATAAATCCCAATGATGGTCTTGATGAACCAAGAAATCCGACACTTGGCGTATATCCTGGTAATATTGTACCACTGTTCTCTGTATAATTCATTTGGATGTTTTTGACACTGGTTAAAACGCCAATCAAACCATCCACAAATTCATTATTTTTTCCAATCTGCTGCGTATTTGTATTTACAATTTTTTCTCCGGGTTTCGGCACAGTCGCCTTAGGTTTAGCAACTGCTTTATTTGTATTTTTTGTTATTCCCAAATACTTATAAAGCGCATCCATATTGAATGTAGCATTCAAATTATTCGAACTTGAATTTTGAACCGTATTCCCTAAATTATACGTATTCCCTTCAATTTCTATTTGCGATAATGCATTAGAAGCACGTTGCCAGCTATAATCACCCGTATACGAGTAATTTGCTTTTATAAAACTAAATAGCGGAATTTTATTAATTGGCAACTCATAATTTAGAACCAATTGCTGCATGTGGTGATTAGGATCTCCAATGTCCCAATAACTATCCCAAATTGTAAAAGTATCAATTGGCTCATTATTTTCGTTTAAATAACTTTTAACGATATTACTGGAGGAAGCCGTATAATTTAATTTTAATGATTTTGTCAAATTAAAATTAAAACCATACTGATAATTGAACGCAAAATTTCTTCGATACAATGGATCAAGACCAATTCCTTCCACATCAACTTGTCTAAATTGCTGACGGTTGTACTGTCTGATAATATTGGTATTGAAGGAGATGTTGGAAGGCAGGTAATTAAAATTAAAATCACTCAACAGTTTCCAGTAATCACTTTTCTTCATGAAAGCTGTTTTTTTGAATGGCTCAACAGGTTTTGGCTGAAAACTATAAGCATAATCTACAGAGGAATTGGCTTGCTGATCTACATAATCCTCTATTTCAAAATCATGACGCTCTACCTGATTAAAAGACTGCGAAAAAGTGAAGTTTTCCGGATCATAAACGTGCTGTTTTTGCTCTGGTTTTCTTTCTTTTCTAACGCCAATAAAATTGATGCTTTGACGTTTTGTATAATCCATGGCCCGACTTTGAATATTATCCCGTTCCGCTTTATCTGCAGTATTATCCACTAACTGTTTTAATTTAATATCCTGATTAAAAGGGTCATATTCAGGAGTAATCATTTCTTCACCGATAGCATAATTGAACGGTAAATTAATCCCCCATTTTGGAGGCAATAATTTGCCTAAATTGACATTCGTTACAATATTATATTGTTTGGTATCCTCACGATTTCTTTCATTTGGTCCTTCTTCCAATGCTCCAAAACCTATGGTACTTTTTTTACCGGTGGCTGAAACAGTTGCAAAATCTGCAAAATTTGAATCTACATTCAACACGGCGGCCATCCCGCCGTGGTTATCCATATCAGCTAAACGAAGTTCATTAAACCAAACTTCACCTTTAATATCCTGATGGGTTTCATTACTTTTTACACCAACCATTAATGTTCGCGCTAATCCAAAATTAGGATTCCCTTTTATACCCAATCTCAGCTTATTATTTTTGTTGGACAAAGAGGGATCCAGTTCCTCTTCATTTTGATAATAAATTCCATCCAGTGGGAGTGTGCTCGGATCGACGCTCATAGCCAGAATTTTCAATTTAGTCAATAATGCCAGCGACAAATCAATTTCATTTTCTTCAGGCCAAACTGCTTCTGCATTTAAAGCCGCACAATCTGAACTCGAAGTTGAAGAAGGAACAGTAACTTTCAACGGAATTTCTATTTGATAAAAATTCTGTGTGAAATCATTTCCAAAACGTATAAAACCAACCATTTGATTGTCCCGAAGCGCAATTTCATTTGGCAAAGATTCAGCATGTAAGAACATTTTCAATTTTTTGAACTGACGCATGTCAATACTTACATTTTTGAAAACAGCTCTTGAATCTTCTGGCTCCAGTCCGTCACCAGACACTTTTAAAGACAATGATTGTTCATTCTGATTGATAACTGTATTATTATTGTACAATTGCTCTCTAACTACTCCTGGGGGAGTGATATAATTCACGGGACATCTTTCATTATTTTCCTGAACATTTACTGCCAAAACATCTAAAGTAGTTTTGTCGTCAGCAACATTTGTATCATTAAAATCAAGTGTATTGGTATACCTTCTCCATTCTCCTCTCACCAAATCTAAAGCTCCAAAACGAACTGTTACCAGATCATTAAAACCTGTCATGAACATTCTCATGAATCGAATTGATCTAAAATCAGAGATATTTCCAATAGTGTTTTCTGGCTGTGAAACAGGTATTTTAAACTGAATCCATCTGGCATCAGTTGTAGATCCGTTGGGCAATGTAACCTGGGTACTTCTTATATCAGTAATATAATTTTCTCCAACATTCATGTTTGGCTTAACATCAATACTATATTCATAATAGGCATTGATTGTGTTCATCGTATTATCTCTATTGATATCTTCCACATCAGGAACGGTGGAAGAACCTCGATTAGGATCATTAATATCAACAGCGGAGTTTCCGTCTACACCATTGTATTTTTTATACCGGTCTAAAACATTTCCTGAGGCGTTTAAATAATAGGTATAATCATCTCCAGCAGGGTCAGGATCAGACGCATAATTATTGTAAATCGCACCTTCTTTTGCATTGGGCAAACCATCTAAACCAACATCCTGATTCCCCCTATTATCCGCATTGGTGTCAAAAGCATAAATTAAAGATTGCGATGCCGGTACATCTCCCCAGATAGACTGCGGATTTGCCACTATCTGGTCTGGACCAAGTCCATTTTCATATTGTTTTCTACCGTCTTTCAACACATCCTCTGAAACTTCGCCTAAATTAAAATAGATTTTACCAATGTTTGACTGAGGTATTTCACCACTTCCCACGTAAGGATCTAAGATCCAAAATTGAATGTATTCTACATTTCCCTGTTCAAAATTAGTAGAATTTAATGATCTCATAATCCCCCCAAAATTACTCGCCGGGTTGGTTGCAACGTTGGAACTATTATTATAAGGACCTCTATCGGAAGGGTAATAGCTTAAATCTAATGTATTTACAACTTGGGACTGTCCTTGTGCAATATCGGTTAAAGGATATAACTCCTCACTAAAAATTCTTCTGGTAGTGTTGAAAGACAATTCTTCATTTGTAATTCCGGACGGTTTTTGAGTATAAAACACCGGATCAATTGAATACCAGGCTAGCTTGGCTCTTTTAAAACCATAACTCAAATCGTTGGCATTACCATTAAAATCATAAGTGCTTCTGGCATTTTTCTCCGGAGTCGATGACAAACTCCAAGCATACGGGGAACGCATATCGATGGTAGATTGAGAACCTTCAAAATCATCAACATAAATAGTTGATTCTCCTTCAAAACGATCTGCTTTTGGCGAATCTGGTTTCAAAAATGCAATTTCTCCCCTTATAGAAAGATTGGAAGGAACATCCGTATCTAAATTTGGTAATTTATTTACCAATCGGGTCAGAAGAGGCACTTCGGTAGAAAAATTAGTGTTAAATCCAAAAATGGTATTGTTTACAGATTCCTGACCAAAGCTGGATTTTTGGGTAAATGGCTTCTCTGTCATTTTTAAAAAAGTAGCACCGACCAAAAAATTATCAGCAATTTTATGCTCTACATTTACACCCATAAACCTTCTGGTCTGCTGACCAAAAATAGAATTATTTTCTAAGGAAACTTCAATAGGCGTATTTGAAGCCTGAAGAGACGGATCCAAAATCTGAACTCTCCCCAATTGATAATTCACACTATAATCAATCCCTTCAACTAAAACCCGCCCTGCAGCCGTTACTACCACTGAACCTCTGGGAACATTGAAAGCACCGATTGGTATTCCGTCGCCTCCGGAGGATTTATATTTTCCTCTTAATAAAAATTTATTTTTCTCACTGTCTTGTAAAGCGCCCGATTGGGTGTTACGATACATGCTTCTAAATACATATTTCTTCTGATTAAGATTGTAGGTATTGGTATCATTATAATTTTCTCCAGAACCAGTATTTGATAATTTCGAAAATAACAGTTCCCCAAATGGCTCTTTGCTAGTAAATATGATTCTACCGTTTTGAGCGTCGATTGTCAAGCCTTGCATAAAATCAAAAAAGCCATCGCCACCCACCTGTGGATCATTATTGTAATTCAATTTATCTAAATTAAATACTTTGAGCAAAGGGGTTTCGGCAACTTTATTTTCAGGCGACGGATTCGGCGGAAAAGGACTTCCCGGCACCTCTGTAATGTAATTTAAAGCGGATGGATCTGTATAAAGAATATTAAATCTAAAGTCTTCCTGTTTCACTTGATACGCGCCTGGAATCTGATAAATATTTTTCATCATCAGGTTCCAAACCGGATTTTTGACATTGGTTAGATTACTTTTCAGCATTTTTAATATCAAACTTTGCGTTATGATTGCTTGATTTGATGTGTTGCTATTACCTGTTACAACTGTTGCATCCACACCATCATTACCAAATTCACCAACCTGATACACTTTATCCCCAATTGTATATTGATAGGCAACGGCTAAAACCTCATCATTAGCCAGACGTTGTTGCAATGAAATATACCCTAATTGAGCATTATAAGTATATTCGTTAGGATTCAATTTCCTTGCGTTTTCCAATTTAGAATAGTCCTGGCCTTCACTAACGGTAATATTAAATCCAGAACTTGAAGTAACAATTTCCCGTATGTTATTATTCAACAAACCAGTTCCTGTCGTTATTTGTGCAGGATCGTAATCATTATTTGAATTGTCAGAAGGAGAATCAACCGGATTATTAAATATTCCGGTGGAAGGATCTAAAACTACTACTTGATTGTCGGCTAAACCAGTTAATTGCCCCTCACCTAAATCCTGAAGCGCAATAATATTCCGTAGATTGTTGTTTGTTGTATTTACCCTATTTTGCTTGTTGGTAACCCAAATCTCTAATCTTGAAATCTGAACTCTACTATCAATAAACGGATAATTTTTTAAGGAGGCATCGTATTTATTTCTGAAATATTGAGACAAGAAAAAGTGTCTGTCATTATCATAATCCAGTGCATACAAATCAAAGTCCTGAATCGTTCCTCCCCCTTGCGCAATTAAACTTTTTGTTTGTGATTTTTGCTCCGAAAAAATACCAGTGACAGTAGTTTTACCAAACTGCAATTGCGTTTTTACACCAAATAAACTTTGCGCCCCTCTTATTAAAGAGCTATTCAAAGGCATACTCACATTCCCCACTTCAATTTTTTGAATAATATCATCCTCTGAAGGGGCATATTCTAACTTGATTAAATTTTGAAAAGCGAATGTGGACTGGGTATCATAATTAGCATTTACACTGAGTCGTGTTCCCACTTTTCCCATTAAACTCATGCTTATTCTTTGATTGAAATCAAAGGAAAGATTGGATCTGTTTCTAGGAGAAAAGGACGGATTATCCTGTTTTGTATAACGCATCCCCAAATCCATTTCTATGGATCCAGTTGGTTTTACATCAATAGTATTACTTCCAAAAATAGACTCAAAAAGTCCTGATTTCACATAATACCTTGGCAATAAATCTTTTTTAGCTGCTTCGCTACCTTCTTTTTTTCCGTCAATCGCATCTACTTTTTTCTTGAAATAATCTCGCATAGATTCTTTCAAAACCAAGCTTTCATACTCTTTTGGAGTTAAAATAATAGGATAGTTAATAGAAAACCCATCAACAGAATTGGTATAAATATACCGATCGGTAACGGGGTCATAGGTGTAAGCGGAGAGAACACTTTGCGGATCTTTTAACTGGACTTTTCCTGTAGAAAAACCAGTTTTAATTGTATCCTGAGCGACTGGTGTTACCTGAGCTTGCGATACAAAACCACAAAATATAACTAGCAAAAAAATACAAATTTTATGCATATAATCCGTGTTTTGAGTACCTTTTATAAGTTCTTTAAAGCCTTCTTAATAATCGATTCAACAGAAGCATCTGGATCCTCTTTTACAATTTTTTCTACGATTCGTTCTGAAGTTTTTCGAACGAAACCTAACACCTCCAAAGCAGATAACGCTTCATCTCGATTTGTATTGCTTTGCGACATAGAAACTTCATCTAAATCATACAATTTCAATACCTTTTCTTTTAAATCAAGTATTACTCTTTGTGCCGTTTTGCTACCAATTCCTTTTATGGATTGAATTGTAACCACATCAGCTGATGCAATAGCATTTGTAATTTGTTTTGGGTCTAATGATGACAACATGGTTCTGGCAATACTGGCCCCAATACCAGAAACTGATAATAATAATTTGAAAATTTCCCTTTCTGATTTTTCTACAAAACCAAATAAAGTATGCGCATCTTCTTTTATTTGAAGATGCGTATACAATTTTATAAAGTCAGTATTGGGGAGTAAAGAATAGGTATGTAAGGATATATTTACATGATATCCTACACCTCCGCAATCAATAACTACCTGTGTTGGTGTCTTTTCTACTAATTTCCCCTGTATATGTGCAATCATTTTTTATAATATATGTCACCAAATATAATAAAAATAGCACATAATTTCGCTAAATCTATCGGTTTAAATGCTCTTTCTATCAAAGAATTATCCAATTTACAGATTCTTTTTCTTCTCTTTTTCCTGCGCATCAATCACAGCAATAGCAGCCATATTTACCATTTCTTCTACGCTTGCGCCAAGTTGAAATATATGAACTGGTTTTCCCATTCCTAACATGATAGGTCCTATTGAATCTACTTTATTTAACTCTTTCAAAAGTTTATAGGTAATATTGGCCGATTCCAGATTCGGGAAAATTAAGGTGTTTACTTTTTTACCCGCCAGTTTAGAAAACGGAAACTTTTCCTTCAACATTTCTGGATTCAATGCAAAATCAGCCTGAATTTCTCCATCAATAACCATATCAGGATGATTTTTATGCAAATAAGTGACTGCTTCTCTAACTTTTGCAGCACTTTCATTTGTTGAAGAACCAAAATTAGAATACGATATCATTGCAATTACGGGCTCCACTCCAAACATTCTTGCAGTTTTCGCAGTCATAATAGCAATTTTAGCCAAATCATCCGCTGATGGATTGATGTTTATAGCCGTGTCTGATAAAAACATTGGCCCACGGGCCGTCATCATCATATTTGTAGTGGCAACAAGAGAAGCCCCGGGAGCTTTACCAATAAGTTGCAACATTGGTTTTACAACTGATGGATAACTTCTGGAATGTCCGCTAACCAATGCATCTGCTTCGCCCTCATTGACCATCATCGCTGCAAAGTAGTTTCTTTCACGCATTAATTTCTGAGCATCAAATAAAGATATCCCACGTCTTTGTCTGGATGACCAATAGGTATTTGCAAATCTATTTCTTCTAGATTCCTCTTCTTTTATTTTTGGATCAATAATTTGAACATCGGCATCAAAACCAAGCTCTTCTTTTAATTCTAAAATTATTTCTTTATTCCCTAATAAAATTGGGAAACCGATACCTTCTTCTAATACAATTTGAGCCGCTTTAAGAACATCTAAATGATCCGCTTCAGCAAAAACGATTCTTTTTGGATCCATTTTAGCTCTATTGGTAATCAACCGAACCATTTTGTTATCATTCCCCAAACGATCCAAAAGTTCTTCCTCATACTTTTTCCAATCGGTAATAGGATTTAACGCCACTCCAGAATCCATCGCAGCTTTTGCAACAGCTGGTGCCACAATAGTTATCAATCTTGGATCAAATGGCTTTGGAATTATGTATTCTTTTCCAAAAACCAACTTAGTTGCCCCATAGGCAACATTTACCTGTTCTGGAACAGATTCTTTTGTCAATAAAGCGAGTGCTTTCACAGCTGCCATCTTCATGGCTTCGTTTATTTTGGTTGCACGAACATCAAGCGCTCCTCTAAAAATATAAGGAAATCCGAGAACGTTATTCACCTGATTAGGAAAATCAGAACGTCCCGTAGCCATTATAACATCTTTTCGAGTTGCAACAGCAAGATTATAGTCAATTTCCGGATCTGGATTTGCCATTGCAAAAACGATTGGATTTTCTGCCATTCCCATCAACATTTGTGGAGACATAATACCTCCTGTTGACAAACCTAAAAAGATATCTGCACCAATTAATGCTTCCTCAAGACTTATTGGTTTTATGTCTCTAGCATATTTTTGTTGCAAATCCGAAAGAGCAGGATTGTCTTTTGTCAAGACTCCCTTACTGTTAAACATCAATATATTTTCCACTTTAACTCCTAACAAAACATACAAATCAGCACAGGCAAGAGCGGCAGAACCAGCTCCCGAAACAACCATTTTTACATCTTCTGATTTTTTATTAGCCAGTTCTAATGCATTCAACAAAGCAGCCGATGAGATAATAGCCGTTCCATGTTGATCGTCATGCATAACAGGAATATTCAACTCTTCAACCAATCTTCTCTCTATCTCAAAAGATTCCGGAGCTTTAATATCTTCTAAATTAATTCCACCAAAAGTTGGCGCTATGTTTTTGACTGTCTGGATAAATTCCTCAATATCCTTAGTCCCGATTTCAATGTCAAACACATCAATATCGGCAAATATTTTAAATAGCAATCCTTTACCTTCCATTACGGGTTTAGACGCCTCAGGACCAATGTCTCCAAGCCCTAACACTGCAGTACCATTAGTGATTACTGCTACCAAATTTCCTTTAGCTGTATATTTATAAACATTATTAACATCTTTTGCAATTTCTAAACATGGCTCGGCCACACCAGGGGAATATGCCAAAGACAAATCTCTTTGTGTTGCATATTTCTTAGTAGGAACTACCTGAATTTTACCAGGAGTTGGCTTTGCATGGTATAATAATGCTTCTCTTCTTTTGCTGTTTTTGTCCATTGTTTTTAGATTTTATTCTCTCATACAAAGATAGAAGACTTGGTTTAAAAAGTTGGCTTTTATCCTATTCTTTTATAAAAAAACAGGCTAGCCCGAGCAGATACAAATAAAAATAGCTGCAAAAATTCGCAGCTATTTTATTTATCGGACTATTTAACTTTTATTGTGTAATATAGGAGTTTAAATGTTGAATCGTATCTTTTTGGATGTCGATTATTGCTTTTACAACATCACTTATGGAAATAATTCCTATTACCGTATCGTTTTCTAAAACAGGCAAATGCCTCACTCTTTTAGTACTCATCAATTCCATGCAATAATCTAAATTATCGGAAGGTTTTACAGTAAACACTTCCGTTTCCATGATTTCATGAACCAAGGCTTTCTTTGAAGATTTAGCTTTCAAAACGATTTTTCTGGCATAATCTCTTTCAGACAAAACTCCTTTCAAAACCCCCTCTTCAATAATAAGAATGGCCCCAATGTTTTTCTCGCTCATCACTGTCAAAGCTTCGTATACAGTGTTAGTGGAAAGTACTGCGTAAACTTCCTTTCCTTTTGTGCTTAATATTTGATTAACAGTCATGATAGTTAGGTTTAATTTACCATAAAGTTAAAAAAAATAGCATTCAAAAGATAATTTTTTTTATTTATTTCACATTAAAACAATTCTTCAGGCGAAGTCAGCTGATTTAGTTGTTGTTTTAAATTGTCGCTCAATAACTGCAACCCATATTGATACGATGCGTTCACCCAACCAAATCCTTCTTTGGCGATATAGTCAAATTCAGTTCCCACATTGCCATATTCAGCAAAAACTTTATGCGAACTGATTTCTAAATCAAATTTCTCAGGGATCGTTCCGTTGTATTCTACGGAATTTTTGGTAATTAACCACAACCATCGGTAGACCATTTCTTGCGCCTTATTGAAAAACTTATATTTAATTAGCCCCTCCCACAATAACATTTGATGTGGCGCCCAACCAAACGGATAGTCCCATTGCCGTTGTGGTGCATCTTTTGAAAAACGATCACTACTCGCTTTGGTACTTCCTGTAATGCCTCCCTCTTTTATAAATTGAGGCAACGCTATTTCAACTAATTTTTTAGCCTGGTCCTCATTACACAAACCAGCCCATAAAGTAAAAAATGTAGTTGCTGCTTCAAATGGAAATTGATTTTTAGCCACAAAATCATAGTCGAAATACATGCCTAATTCTTCATTCCAACACAATTCGTCCATCTTCCCTTTTCTAAAAAGCGCTTTCTCTTCCCATTCTTCCGAAGTATAGGTCAGCGCTCCAACTTGGAAAGCATTGTTGAAATATTCCTTTATCAAATACGCGATATCCTTTTCATATTTGTACAGAAAACTATTGACATCCACCGAATTCAAATTAGCACATCTATTTATCAGTCTATCAGTTGTATCGTGACCACTTTCTCTCAAACTTCGATCATGAATAAAGTAGGTATCAAGCTCAGCATCAACAAGAGTCCTGTTTAAGTATCGTTTTTCAAATTCCGCAATGGGTAAGTTGTATTTTTTTGCATACGGTTCTAAAACATCATCAAAATGCCCAGGCTCTACTTCGAAAGGCATACCAACCCCATCGGCTCTGTATCGATTTAAACCTGTTGGTGTCAATCGGTTTCCCTGCACCATCCAAACCGTATTGTATTCCAAGATAACCGTTTCCAAATGGCCTCTCAACCACTCCGGACTTGGCGCTTTCTTTTTTACAATTTCTATTATCAGAGAAGAATACAATGGTGGCTGTGTCCTTGTTAAATAGTAACTCCTGTTCGCATTTAGAATTTTACCGTAATGAATAATTTGATATTTAAAATTCTCTGCTATAGACATCGCTTTATCGAGTTGATTGTCTATAATTAAACCAACTCCAATAAAGTAACTATCCCAACCATACATCTCATTAAACCTTCCTCCGGGTACTACAAAGGGCACTCCTTGCAAACTGGATCTTTTTTGCTCTAAAGCTAAAGCCAAAATACCCGGTTTTGTATTTAATGTCTCTACATATTCCATCGAAAAATGTTCCGGTAAAATACCTACTTTAAAATTCTGAAGTTCTTTTTCCAGTTCCTGAAAATAGGCAACCCCTTGTTTGTCTTTTGCCGAAACATAAAGGGTAGGGACTTCATTGGTGGTTTTTTCGTCCTTAAGAATTTGATCTAAACCTTTTCTATCAATAGTTCGCGTCAATTCGTTCCAATAATCATCTCTGATTTTTCTTGAAATCCGTTCTACAGGATTTTCTTGAATGCGGCTCAAATCTACTTCACCTACATTCACCTTATTTTCCTTTAATAAAGCCAATTCCTGAAGTAAATTTGACAAATGATACGTTCCCTCAATAACAATCTCTTGTTTTGTGTTTTCATCTACTAAAGCAAACTTTTTAGGTCCTTTATCATCTTTAGTGATTTTTTTATCTTTATCAGTATCTTCCTGAAGTAGTAATTCATGAAATACCCTGTCTATGTTAATTAGTAAATTCATATTTTAGAAGTAAGTTTTTTTAGTATAAAGAATGAAACAAGTAGTAAAGACATTGGAATTAAAGTATAGAAAAAAGCATTTTCAGGACCTTCATTTTTGAATAAATAACCAATAATTCTAGATCCAAGCGTACCTCCAAGAGCGGAAAAAACAACAATTAAACCCGTCATCGAACTATGCAATTTTTTTGGCAAAGCGCTCAAAACAACTGAATTTAAAAGCGGATAAATCGGTGCAATAAAAAGTCCAACCAATGGAAATGCAAATCCTATCAATGGAATATCGGTAAGTGAATTAATTTCTTTTACCTCTAACCCAACTGTTTTTGGGAGTAGAAAAACAACAATTAACATCGCCATTACGATACAAAAACTGAGCACCCAAATCCAATTTATTTTTTTTGTAATCACACCGGCTAAAAGCCGTCCGACTGCTAAAGTAATGGCTAATATACTTGCCATCATAATACTTACATTTTGTGGCAGATGCAGCACTTTACTATTGAATGTAGGCAGCCAGGACATAATCCCTTGTTCTATCATTACAAACAAAAAAGCACTGATTACAAAAACGACAGTTAGCAGCTGAGCAAATAATTTGAACATTTGTACAAAATCATCGACCAAATTAACTCCGGGAATTTCAGTTTGGGTTTCAAATTTTGTAAAAAACAAAAATCCAAATGAGACTAATGAAATTCCAGCCAACAACCAATAGACATTTAACCATGAATCCGGATTTGTATCAGAATTAAAAGCAGGAAATAAAAAGTAAGCTAAGGCAATTCCTATCATAAAAACTCCTTCAATACTGCTCATCAAACTATTATGCTCTTTCTGATTTTCTGTTATTGTTCCAATTAACGAATATACGGAGACTTTTATTAAGGCAAATGACACCCCAACAGTGGCAAAGAGCACCTTTGCCGTACCAAATGAGTTCCCAAAATACATATTTATGCAGGCTACCGAAACCAATGCCAGTCCTATAAGCATGGCTTTTTTATAACCAATCCGTGGTAAAAAAGAAGCTATTAAAAAAGAAACTATAGCAATGGGTAAATCTTTGAATGCTTCCAAAATACTGGCTTGCAATTCATCTACTCCATAATTCACCTGAGATTTGAGAATTACAATTCCTACACTGTTCAGCAAAATTGCAAACACAAAATAATTCAGATACATCGCAATTTTGACGGCGTTTTTTTTCATTTCTTTTGTTTTTAAAACCTACAAATTTGATTCTGATTCAATTTAAGAATCAGCGTTCAAATATTCTTGAATATTAATTCCTTCTGGTAATCTACCCACATTTTGAAGTTTCAAAACAGCTAATTTTTGAGCTATCGTTATTGTTTCTTCAAAATTTTTATTCAATAATTGTCCATACAAAAAACCAGTCCAAAAAGCATCGCCTGCTCCTGTTGTATCCTTTATATCATCAATATGGGTGGCCTTTTGGTGAAACATTCCGAAATTTTTATCCGATAATACTACACCGTCTTTTCCTTTTGTCAGACAAATAGTTGAAGCGCCTAGTTCATGGAAATATTCAAAAATATAATCTTCAGTTTTCGCTGTTGCAAAAAGTCTGTAGCAATCATCCTCACTTAATTTCACAAGAGGATTAGTTGACAAATATTCTTTTAAAACTTGTTTCGCTTCTTCTCTATCAGGCCATATTCTTTCCGAAAAATTAATATCTATACTAGTTTGCAATCCTAACGCTCTAGCTTTTCTGGCGCTTTCCAAAATCGTTGTTCGAGCTGGATTTTTGCTTAAAGCAAAACAAGTAGTATGAAAGATCTTAGCACTTTGCAGTAACTCTTCTGGAATTTGACTTTGTTTTATGTGATAATCTGCTTCCCTATAAGGAATAAAATCTGGCGTACCAGTAGATTTTGATACGAAAATAACTGATGTTGGCTCAGTATCTGATTTTCTAATTTGGGAAGTAATTACATTATTTAGTTTTAGTTTTCGAACAATATATTCTCCCAAACCATCCTGACCGCAAGTAGCGACCAATACGGATTTCAATCCTAATCTTGCAGCATTCACCGCTACATTTGTAGGCGACCCCCCCAGAAAACGGTGATAATCTTTTGTCCTATTTATCGAAGTATTTACTTCATGACCAATAAAGTCAATCAATACTTCTCCTGCGCATATTATGTCTATTGTTTTTTCCAATTTAAACTAAAAATTTAAAATTTGTATACAAACTTTGATGTAACATCACTGCTGCTGCTGCACTCCATGCACAAAATGGAACTCCATTTGGAGCTTTGGTTTCACTATTGAAATTTTCGTAAAAACTAAAATTTTCAATAGCATTTGCTTCATTTATAGCATTCAAAATTTCATTTGCTTCATTTCCTTTTTCTTTTGCGAGTAACGCCAGACCAAAAAAACCATTAACCATTGACCAACTTCCTCCATTATGAAACTCATTTGGATAATTCCTGAATTCATATTTGCAATTATTTCTGAGCAAATTCCAATCTAAATCGCTTTCCTCAATTGGCGGCCAAAAGGCAGGTATTAATTTTAAAGGTCTTTCATTTGAAAGTTTCACGGCATGTTCTAAAATACTTTTTTGGAAATTTTGATTGCCAATATTCAAATACAAAGCCAAGGAATTGGCGAAAGCATCAAATTGTATTTTATAACCTGCCGGTGAAAAAGAACAAGGCATGAATTCCTGAACATTAGCTTCATTATAAGCCCTCTCGTGGTATTTCTCCCCTACTGAATTAGGAGTAAAATTAATTTCAAGTTGCTCGGTAATTTTTTCAATTTTAGCAGCAACCGAATTATCCTTTGCAAAATAATTATAACTTCTCAATGCCCATATCCTAAGCAATTGATCATATAAAACATAGCCGTCAGTTATGTACTCATCCGCCCAGTTTCCTGAAAGAGGCACATACAACAAATGTTTATTGTTGAATTCCCAAGCCTCAAGAAGCTGTAAGCATTTTTGAATATTACCTTCGTATTTTTTCACGAAAGTGATATCATTTTTATAGAAAGCATATTGGCAAATCCCAATAACAAACCAAGTAACAGCATCTACTCTTCCCGCTAAACCTCCATAACTCACTTCAACAACATCCCCATTTGTCATTACATTTGATGGAATAGTCCCATTA
This sequence comes from Flavobacterium kochi, assembly GCF_048286715.1. Taxonomy (NCBI): domain Bacteria; kingdom Pseudomonadati; phylum Bacteroidota; class Flavobacteriia; order Flavobacteriales; family Flavobacteriaceae; genus Flavobacterium; species Flavobacterium kochi. Next base: position 100,337 of record NZ_JBLVPW010000003.1, on the reverse strand, counting down.
TAATGTTGATTATTGGCCAATGTTTCTAATGTCTTACGAAAAGTCGCAATCAAATCATCATCTCCGGCGGCTAAAGCAGCTAATCCACAAATCACACCGTCACGGGCCCAGACTCTTTTATAATTAGAAATATTTTGGGCACTTGCCAGAAACCCTTCAGACGAAGATACTTTTTGAAGTAATTCTATTGCCTTTGTATAATTTAAATCATTCACTTAATTCTTGTTTTTTTGTTTTAATAATTAAGGTACATACTGAACTAATAATCAATAATACACCTGCAAAAGTTATAGCTAATCGAGAATCATTATTCAAAAAATGTTTCAAGATATATCCAAATGAGACATTTTGAATAATCATTGGAATAACAATCATCATATTTATAATACCCATGTAGACCCCATATCTTTCTTTTGGGATATCTGACACGACCATTAAATAGGGTATCCCCATCATACTGGCCCAGCCTATACCAAAGCCTGTTATCGCAAAAAACAATAAATTCTTATCATGTATATGTGGAAAAACCAAAAGACCAATTGCCGCTATAAACAAGCAAAACGCATGCACTTTTTTGGGGCTGTATCTTTTTGCAAATCCTACTAACGCAAATGCCGTCAAAAAAGTTACAACATTATACCATCCATTAACTAATCCTGTCCATCCAACTGCTGCTTCATAAGCTTCAGGATTACTTTTTGGGGTAGCATCCCAAACGGATAAAGCGATACTTTTGGAAGAATTTTGCCAATAACAAAACAAAGCGTACCACTGAAAGAGATAGACTAAAGCCAATTGCCACATGACTTTAGGCATATCACCAATTGCAGAAAAAATTTCTATCAGCGGATCGAATACCCCACCTTTATTTGATTTAATATACAAAAGCTCTTCGGCTGTAGGTGGAATTTCTTTCGTTGTTTTCATACTCCACCAAATTGTTCCAATAGAACAAACTGCTCCTAAAAAGAATGAAGCATAAACCCAAGTGGGCAACGAACCTGTTTTCCCCACAATAATCAGCGGAAAAATGAATAAAGACAAATTGGCTAAGGTTTGCCCCAAACCAGTAAAAAAACTTTGCATCTGAAAACCTAAAGGCAGTTGATTGTCATCTAGTTTATCAGCAATGAAAGCCCTATAAGGCTCCATTGCGGTATTATTACCGGCGTCTAATATCCAAAGTAAGCCCGCCGCCATCCATAGCGAACTACTAAATGGGAACAGCAATAAGGCAACACTACACATCATAGCACCAATGAAAAAATAAGGCTTGCGTCTTCCCCACCTCGGATGCCATGTCTTATCACTCAATGCACCAATTAAAGGTTGTATTAATAATCCTGTAACCGGACCCGCAAGATTAAGTAATGGAATTTGGTCAGGACTTGCACCTAAAAAATCATAAATTGGATTTACGGCACTTTGTTGTAAACCAAAACTATATTGAATACCAAAAAAACCAACATTCATATTCCAAATTTGCCAAAAATCTAATTTTATTTTACTTCCCATTCTTTGGTTAATGTATTGGTTTGTTAATTTTTTTTAAATTTAATTTTTAAATTCCCAATTCAATGATAATTAAAACAAAAAACGTTTTCGGAATAACCGAAAACGTTTTCGAAATGTTAAAATAAACTATAAAAAGCTATTTATTTTATCGCAACTGGAATAAATATTTTAGCTTCCCATTCCAATTCATTACCCCCATTAAAAGGATTTGTAATAAAATTTTCTACCGGTTTATTTTCCAATATAATATTATTTCTCTTCGCATAATCCTGTAAAGCAAACCATGCTCTGTCCGAGGTCCTAAAACTCCCATAATAAGTAGCCTTCAAACCTTTAACAGCTGGCAATGTTTTGAATTTAACAAACTCATTTTCGATAATTTTCGTGTTCTTATCAATTGGAAAGCAATAATTAAAACGGATTGTTTCTTTATCAAGATCCCAACTTTCAATTTCTAAATAAGGCCTTCCTATTATCTTAATATTGTTCTGCTGCAAAAAACCAGTAATAATTCCATCGTTGGCAATCATGCTTTGTGCTTTTTCCTGCAATACACTGGTCAGCTTTAAATACGCCACAAATGTTTCTTCAGAAGTACCTTCACCATCAATTTTGACTTTAAAGTTTTTTATATGGTTATTTAAGCCGTTTTTAAAATCAGTTATTTTTTTAATTTGTTCCACTTTAAATCTGGTATTGTAAAAAGGAGCAGTAAGCCTATTGAACAAACTCGTATTGAAATCCTTTATACCGACATTTACTGAAGTAACCGAATCATTAATCGATTTCATTTCCCAGGTATATTCCGTTTGGACATTCCCCCTTCTCATCTCTTCCTTTATGAAATCAAAATTCTTCTTTTCCGTAATGGTATACTTTTCCTTTTGATTTACTTCCTGAGATGCAGACCATTCCTGAATACCTTGAAAAATAGTTCCTGTGGCGGCATTAACTTTAAATGAAATACAATAATCACTTTTTTTTATAAATAAATACCACCCTAAAAACAATAAAAAAAATGTACTAAACCCTATTATATATTTTTTTCTTGCTGTCATTATTATTTAAGCATCTTTAATTTTTTATTTAAATAATTGCCAATATTATTCCCTTGTTTGATCCCGTTCTCAACTGCTGCCCGATAATGAATCCCTCCGTACAACCTGCTTATTGCAGCTTCTGCAGCTGCTTGCTTGAAGGACTTAAAAGGTCTTTTAGGCAATCCGAAAGAGACTTCCGAATCATCAATGTAACTAAAATTATCTCCAAAAATAGAGGTTAAAATCAGCGACGAACAGGAAGAAATCACGGAATGTCCGCTAGTATATTCTGGAAAAGGGGGGGTTTGCAATTGTGGTCTCCAATTTTCATCAATATTTTGATTAATATAGGTTTCAGGTCTAACTACATTACTTTTAAATTTCTCATTCCAACAACTGATAATACTTTCAAAAACTCCAATTGATGTTTTAGTATAGGCAAAAACGGCAGTTCCAAAATCAGATTTATCTTTTTTCAAGGCAATTTTGGTTATATTCATCCAATGTGCATCCGGTGAATTTTTCTTCTTGGCAAACATCATGTGACCTTGAGTAACTGTAGCATACGGATTGCAATCCCAAAAAGTGGCAATCGCTGATTCTTCCGGAATTACAGTACTTTTATTTTTCTCCATGATTATTAATTTTTTGGAAATCATATTTCCTACGTCATAGGTTTCCTTTGCGTCTTTGTAAAAAGTAGAATTTTTATTCGTAGAAAAAGAATAGGCCGCAATTGGTTTAAACTGAGAAGCAGAATCCATAACTAAAGTTCTTATTTCACCCCAATGTGGTTCAACCGCATCCATATAAGCTGGTGGGGTGGGCTGCCATCTTCCTTTCTGATTTGCATAAACAGAAAATTTAGAAAAAGTTCGGGTTTGCTTGTAATTGTCTTTCCCCATCCACTTTTTTATCCGATCTGCCACCTTTAATCCATATTCTTTAGAAACCAGGAATTCCTTAGCATTCTCATTTTCCCATTTTTCATATAAACTGTCTCTGTATTTCTCTAACGCTGCTTCAGAAAAAATTAATTGTTTACTTACTTCAATATGGGCAATAAGTGCCGCCAAATTTTTATTAACGCCACTTTTTGAATCTAGTTTAGGGATAGAATCCAATCCTTTTAACTGCCCTTGCAGACTTTCGTATTTAGTACTGTTTTGAGCCATAATCTCATAGGCCGCCACATTTGGATAAACGTAAATTCTACTCGCAACGGGAGGTGAAAAGATATCATGAACCATAATTCCGGTTACAGTATCCACAGCAGCACAGAAATCATTTGTTGTAACCTTAATTGTATTTTCTTTTTTACAAGAAATTAAAAAGAACGTTATAAGTCCTAAAAGATAAATTTTAGATTTCATTTTATTTTGGTTTAATTATTTTGTTTGTAGTATTTTGTTTGCAGTATTTTTTAAATTAATTTTTAACCATAGGCATTTCGTACACCTCAGTTTTGTTATTATTGATGGTAATCAATAAATATTTTTTACCATTGAAATTGATAACATCCAAATGCTTAACGGCCTTCTGAGTTAAATCGACACCAATTTGATTTCCCAAATAGATTGTTTTTTCGTTTTTTATTAAAGCTCCTGAAAACCCATCAAATCGGCTGTGATAAGGGGACACTCCAAAATAATTTCCTGCCGCAAAAACTTCTTCTTTTTTATCAGAATCAAAATTTGATTTTACAAAACAGGTAATTGGTGCCACTTGCATTTTATTCGAAAAAGCAACAAAAGTAAATTTTCCTTTGTCATTTCTTAAATACCCCGATCTCAAATTGTGCACTTCATATAATTTTGCCTTTTCGAGCATTTTTGGATCAAAAACCTCTTCTAATGTTTTACCGGCAAATGATTTATAGCTATTAAATTTCTTCTTGAGCATTCCACTAAATTGCTCCGCTAATTCATCCAGTCCCAGGGTCGTGTAGTATTTCCCATTTTTTTCTTTAGCCACAATAGTTTCAAAAGAACCATTTCCGTCAAAATCATCGTAATACATCTTCATAGGAAACGCTTGGGAAGCTTTGAATTTAGAATTCATTCCCCAGTTTCCAACCAAATAATCCTGATCGCCATCATTATCAATGTCAAAAGGCAGTATAGATTGCCATATTCCATTGCTTTTCTCAGGAAAGACTGTTTCAGTTACATCTTTAAACTTTCCATTAGTATTTGCGAAAAAAGTAGGTTTCATCCACTCCCCTATAGCGATAATATCTATTTTACCATCTGTATTAAAATCATTAAAAATAGCGTCGGTAACCATTCCAATTTTCGAAAAAGTTTTATTTTCCACAATAGTAAAAACACCTTTATTATTGTTCAGCAAATAACAGTCCGGCATACTTCCAAATCTATTGTTCACCGAATTATTGGCAATAAAAACGTCTAAATCACCATCTTTATCGTAGTCGAACATTTTTACAACCGAAGCATTTTGGGCTAATTTAGGCAAATCCGTTTTTACCAACTGACCCGTATTCGCTAAATACAATCGGTCTTGCAAATTAGATGCATTTTCACCGCCACCGGAAACCACAAACAAATCGTTTATTTTATCGTTGTTAAAATCACCAATTACAGCCGAAGCATCTTCAAAAACAGAATCGTTTTCAATTTCCTTATATGGTTTTTTAGTAAACCCTGTTGGATTTTGAAGGTAAATGGCTGCTCTTTTATTTTTGGCTCCACCAAAGAAAACATCATCCCTACCATCTCCATTTAAGTCGCCAACTGCCGTTGCTGGTCCACGATCAGAACGTTGGTACGGAATTAATTTTTGGAACACAAAATCGATATAATCATTTTCCTGATGCATAAAGTCAATCCCTAAATTAGTGGCTACCTTTTTAAAAATAGGCAGCACCGCAGGATGCAATTTAGCATAATCAAATGCTTTTCGGTTGTTATTGGGTTTTATAGTCAGTGTTTGACAGGTTTTAACATCCTTCAATGTCTGATAGGTTTTGTCCGGCCAAATAACCACTAACGAATCTACCTTTTTTGTCTGACCATAACCAAAATGAATAATAGGCTCCGAAGAAGATTGAAATCCTCTTGTACTCTGGAGTTCTTTGAATTGTTTTTTGCCTTTAGAATAAGAAATCACTTTGGTCCCAATACCAAAAGTGTTTTTTCCGCCAAACTGCAATTTCAATTTCAAATAGTTCGAATTCTTATTGGTACCGTTTATATAAACGGATGCTACACTATTTAAATTATTCGTAATTACGTCTAGATCCCCATCATTATCAATATCAGCATAACCGCTGCCATTTGAAATTATAGAATCATTTTCGATCCAGTCTTTCGATCTGTTTTTAAACATTAAATCTTTCGAACCTTGAAAAACATAATTGGAGACATTGCCTTTTGGCATTTTCCTTAAAGCTTCTTTGTCCAACAATTTAGTTGTGCTGATTTTACTTTTTATCTGATCATTTGAAAAGTATTTCACATAATCCAAATCGTTGGGACGTTTCGGAATTCCATTACATACAAATATATCCTGTTCTCCGTCTTCATCATAATCCGCAAATAATGGGCTCCAACTCCAATCAGTAGCCGCAACACCACTTAATAAAGCCGTTTCTGTAAAATGATCTCCTGTTTGATTCAGTTGCAACATGTTTCGGGTGTACTGGTAATGATAGCCTAATTTCTCTGTTCGCATTTTCAGCATCTGAACATTGTCATCACCCAATGAAGATTTCAAAACTTTTTCGTCCTCCGGAAGCATGTCTAATGTCATAATATCAGGAAATCCATCATGATTCACATCTGCAACGTCCACTCCCATTGAGAATCTACTGGTATGTCCAAAATGTTTTTTCAAACTTTCCGTAAAAGTCCCGTCCCCGTTATTTAAGTAGTAATAATCGTCTTCATGAAAGTCATTACAAACGTAAATATCAGGATACCCATCAAGATTAAAATCAGAAACCGCTATTCCTAGACCGTACCCATTAGCACCACCAAAAATCCCGGCCTGCTCACTTACGTCAACAAATTTATTATTGTCATTTCTAAATAATTTATCTCCGCATTCGTAGCTTCTCTTATTTCTAATTTCAGCATTACCAAATGACAATTCAGAATGGACAGCATGATTTAATAAGTACATATCTAAATCACCGTCATTATCATAATCAAAAAATGCAGCCGATGAACTATAATTATCAAGATCTAATCCATATTCAGCGGCGCTTTCGGTAAATGTATTGTTCTTGTTATTGATAAACAACTCGTTATGCCCTTCAAAACCATTGATGCCAACAACCGCACAAACATAAATATCTAAATAGCCATCACCGTTTACATCTGCCATTATAGCACCCGCATTCCAGTCACTTTGACCTTCAACGGCAGCTTTCTTACTAATATCTTCAAATTTATTCCCTCCTTTATTCAAATACAATTTATTTTTACCTTGATTTGAAGTAAAATAAATATCTACCAGACCATCATTATTGATATCTCCCAATGCGACTCCGCCGCCATTGTAATAATAGAGATAATCTAAAATAGAAATGTTTTTGGATTCTAACAATTGGTTATTGAACGTAATATTACTTTTCTCCGACGGTAGTTTTTCAAATAACTGATCTTGTTTTTTTGAACAACTGACCATCAGCAATAAAACGAATGCTATTCTAAAAAAATTATTCATTGCGTGTAAATATTTTAGGGATATTATCATTAATAACAGCTATAACAGCAATAGTGTTACTCTTGTTTTTTATTGTTTTAATATGTTTTATTTCACCTTTCATGAAGAAACCTGATTTATTATAAGGCAATATAGAAAAAGTTCCCTTTTTACTTCCTAAGAGAACAGTTCCATAACTGGCATCTAATCTGGAGAATTGAGGCTTGAATTCATATTGATTGCCGCCCAGAATCAAATCTAAGATTCCATCTTTATTTATATCCAAAGTACAGATCGTATTTACACAGGAAAACTGAACTTCTTTTGGTAACACTTTTACTTCAAATTTTCCATTTCCTTTGTTAATAGCGATGACACTTTCCTGAATTGTTGTTGTTTTTTGGATCGAATTATCAACTATATCTTGAGCAAAAAGTTCCTGAAATGATTTTTTGGAATAGTCGGCATAACTTAAATTCTTCTTTTTGACAGAAGGTATTTGTTTGGCCAATTCCTGTTTTAAATGAATAGGTACATCTCTATTATCAATAAACCGGGTTGCAATTTGCTCAATAGTTCCATTATTGTCGAAATCATTTACAAATAATCGCATCGGATTAGTACTTGACGCTTTATAAGGAGTATTAGTTCCTTTATTTCCCAGCACAAGGTCTTTTTTGCCGTCATTATTCAAATCTACACAACTCACCGCATTCCAAAAACCTTTTAATTCCGTAAGGTTCGATTTGTAGTCGGCAAAACGTCTTCCAGTATTTTTGAATATTCGAGGGGCCATCCAATCGCCTACAATAATTAAATCTTTTTTACCGTCATTATCAATATCTTCCCAAACAGCATCAGTAATCATTCCTACCTCATTCAATTTGAAAGCTTTCTTATCAGTGACGTTTGTGAAATTTCCTTTACCATCATTTTCCAATAATAATTGTTTTGGATCAATTCCATAGACCCCGGGAACACTTCGACTGCCGATAAAAACATCAATATCGCCATCAGTATCAAAATCATTTGTAGCTATTACCGATACATTATTGTTTGTCGATGGAATATTTGATTTACTTTTTGTAAAAATCCCTTTTCCATTATTCAAATACAATCTGTTTTTATAATTCGTTTGATCTGTTTTTTCGTTTCCGCCGGAACCCACTAGTAAATCTTGATCGCCATCCCCATCTGCATCAAAAAAACTGGCTGCAGTATCTTCATAACTCGAGTCGCTTTCTAAATCCTTTTGACCCGTAGTCGTATAATCATTACCGTTATTCAAATAGATTTTACCCGCTTGTCCTTTGGCTCCGCCAATGAAAAGATCCTCATTTCCGTCTCCATTAACATCTGCAACAGCTAACGAAGGTCCTTCTTGCGAAAGTTCTTTCGAGATCAAACCTTCATAATCAAAATCGATATAATCATTTTCTTTATGTGTTAAAAACTGATTTTTCTTTTCTAAAAACAATGGTTTCGGTTTATCAATTTTAGGAATATAATTTAATTTCGCATCTATACTATTCAAACTGATTGTACAATTATTTTTTATTTTTTTAATAGTTTGAAATTTACTGTTGGGCCAAATCACTTGTAAGGAATCAATTTTTTTTGTTCCAATTCCAAAAGTCATAACATAATCAACGGAGGATTGAAAACCTCTTGACGGAATTAACTCTTGTCTTAAAATTTCTTTTCCTGAAAACAATTGAACAATACTTCCAACTCCAAATTTGTTTTGGTTATCCCCCTTTAGTTTCACTTTTATAAAATGATTTTCTTTATTTTTTTCAGAATTATTTTTATAAACAAAGGCCTCCATATTGACATTATTGACGATCAAATCCAAATCACCATCGTTATCTAAGTCGCCATAAGCAGCACCATTAGAAAAACTTGGTGTATCCAATCCCCAATTTTTGGCTTCATTAGTAAATGTTAGATTTTTATTATTTTTGAATGCATAATTTGGTATTGGTGTACTTGGCATTTTAGTGATAATCGTTTCAATTTCCTCTTTCTTACCAGTAACTATCATTTTTTGCATGAATTCATTAGCAAAAAAATCAACAAAATCCTGATTGGTCAAATCGTTATAAATCCCATTACATACATAAATATCTTTGTAGCCGTCATTATCCATATCAAACATTAATGCACCCCAACTCCAATCTGTTTTAGAGACACCCGCATAATTCGCAATTTCAAGAAATTGATTGTTGCCATTGTTGAGTTGCAATGTATTTTGCATGTACTGATTGAAAAAATCCAAATTTAATTTTCTAAGGTATAAATCATAGTTTTCAAAATTTGTAGTAGTTTTTAAACGCTCATCGTGTTCAGGCAACATATCTGTTACAAAAATATCGGCTTTACCATCATTGTTTATATCAGCCATATCGGCACCCATAGAAGATTGACTGATGTGAGACGCCCATCCTTGAATTTGCTCTGTAAAAGTTCCGTTTTTATTATTAATGTATAAATAATCTCTTTCATAAAAATCATTAGAAATATAAATGTCCGGATATAAATCGCCATTTACATCTCCTACAGTAACTCCTAAACCAAAACCGATAAGACTTCCGTATATACCGGCTTCTTTACTGACATCAGTAAATTTACCATTATCATTTCGCAGTAGTTTATCCCCACCGCCTTTAAGAATATCAGCTACATCCCAGTCTTTATCCCGTAGATCTCTTTTATTGGAATAATTAAGGCTACTTACCGGAATAAAACTATTGTTTAAAATATAACAATCTAAATCACCGTCCTTATCATAATCAAAAAAAGCAGCATGGGTTGTAATACCTGTGTCAGCAAGATTGTATTGTTCAGCCTTATCAGTAAATGTCAAGTTACCGTTATTAATAAAAAGCTGACTTTTTCTTATGGAGTTAATGTTGTTCCCTGCGCTACAAACATATATATCAAGTAATCCATCTCCGTTTATATCAACCATTACAACACCTGTTGACCATGATTTATTCCCTTCGACACCCGCTTTTTTAGAGATGTCTTTAAATTTGAAATTTCCTTTATTCAAATAGAGTTTACTGGCACCAAGGTTAGAAGTAAAATACACATCGCAAAGTCCATCATTATTGACATCTCCGATTGCAACACCCCCACCGTTGTAAAAATTTCTGTATTTGAATATATTCATATTCTCACCATTCTTAATTTCATTTACAAAATTAATTCCGGTATTTGTAGAGTCTAATTTAGAAAATAAAGCATCCTCATTTCCTGAATTTTCTTTAGAGCAGTTGGAGAAAAGCAAAATAAAAAGTAGAAATAAAATAATACGATTAAACATATTTAAAACTATTTAATTAGGTAATTAGATTTGACCAATTTATATATTATTCATTATAAAAAAAAATTAATAATAAAAATAAATAGGTGATTTTTAAATAAAAAAAGCTCATTTCTAAGTGCTAAACCAATGAAAATTAGCTGTTTTTTTCGCTATTTAAAAAAAACCTCTAAAGTGGCGTACACTTTTAAATACCGTAAGAAAAAACGGTGTAGTATAAAAAAAATAAAGAGGGTAAATAAATACCCTCTTTACAACTAACTCAAAACACAATAAATTGCAAACAAAGCCTTAGTAACCAGGGTTTTGTTTTAAATTCGGATTAAACAAAGCGTCTGCTGGTATAGGAAACAAAGCATATCTATTATCAGAAACGTATGGTTTTAGTTCTCTTTTTTCCAGGAATTTACCAAAACGAATCATATCATTTCTTCTCCATCCTTCATTCCATAATTCCTTACCTCTTTCTAAATAAATAGCATCTAATGTAGTCGGAATAGTTCCTGGCACATTCGTTCTGGCAACTAATTTTGCAAGTTTTACTAAATCATTAACTCCAGTTCCTCCTCTTAGAATTGCTTCTGCCTTCATTAATAAAGCATCAGAATAACGCATCAGTTCATAATCATTTTCTGGAGTACCTAAATTAGCCGCATCCGGAATATATTTCTGAGTTCTAATACCAGCCGTTTCAAGTGTAGCGCCTCCAGTAATCAAAGTTAAAGCGGCAGTATAAATCAAAAGATTTCCATTTCTATCTTTTAGATTTACAGTTCCTGCAGGAATATTAGTATATGCCACTCCATTCGCATCTTTATCTTTACCATTTTCATCACGATTTTTTCCGTTTTTCATTTGGCCTATTTGAAACCCTACATTGTTTCCAAAAGCATCAATAATAGCTTGATCCGAATTTTTAATACGTCTGTCATTAGGATTAAATTTGTTATAGTATTCCGCTACAGTGGCAAAACCATTCCATCCATCTGGTGTTTGCTGGTAGTGCATACCCGCTCTCCATCTTGATTGAATTCCTCCTCCAGCTCCTCCTCTTACATTTTTAGAAGAGAATAATATCTCCGGTGAAGTATTGTTATTCGGTTTAAAGTTATCCCAATAATCATCTGCTAGAGTGCTGCTTATTGCATCTACATGAGTCACCACTTTTGTCATATCAGCTGCATCAAAAACATAAGGCCCTGCAGCATCAGCTGCATTGAAAACTCCTTTGTTTAAATACAATTTAGCCAATAAAAAGTGAGCGGCATCCTTGTTTGCAATACTCGCATCTCCAGCAGTACGTGCAGGCAAACTTGCGACAACAGCCTCCAATTCAGTAATTACAAAAGCTGTAGCCTCTTGTCTGGTCCATACTTTTGGATCCTCTTCTAATGAACTGCCAACTTCTCTGTAAGGCACTTGACCAAACAAATCAATTATACTATAGTAGTAAAATGCTCTTAAAAAACGGGCTTGAGTTACTTCAGCAGCCGTACCGTTTTCTACAACTAAATTACAGTTATAAACGTTTGACAACAAAGAATTCCATGCTCCTTTAACTTCATTATGATCCGGTGCCCAAGTATGGGTATGCAATTGTCTCCATTTTGCATTATCGTCCCAGTCACCCCCACGGGTAGGCCCCACTAAAGCATCGGTTGACATTTCATCTAAGGCATACATTCCGCCTATATCTTGAAAGGCTCTTAATCCTTCGTAAGATTTGGTTAACAGAGATGCAGTATTAACCGGAGCAGTTGCTCCACCCCCTATAACTACACCATCTAACACTTCCTCATCTAGATTGGTACAACTTACTCCCAGTACTACTGTACTTGCAAACAAGATGCTTTTTATAATATTTATTCTTTTCATTGTTTTTTTAATTAAAATGTTACGTTAAGTCCCACAGCTACACTTTTCTCTCTTGGGTAAGACAAATATTCCATACCTGCAGAAGGCACACCATTCAAAGATTTATCTGTATCTACCTCAGGATCTGACCCTGAATAACTTGTAATTATAAATAAATTAGAACCGTTTACATAAAAACGAGCTGATTTAATTTTATATTTCTCTAAAGCATCTCCTTTAATTGTGTAACCAAAAGTTAAATTACCCATTCTCAAGAAATCACCTTTTTCTAAGTATTTAGTAGATGGCGAGTTTGGATCTCCTTGAGCTTGAGCTGAAGTAGCCGCTTCTTGAGTAACGTTTCTTCCTCCAAGGAAAGCCCCTTTAAAGAAATATGCATTCGTAGTGTTATTGTAGATATAATGACCAAATGCACCATAAAAAGAAGCACTTGCATCAAATCCTTTGAAAGTAAGATTAGTAGAGAAACCAACATTTATTTTAGGCAAAGGCTGTTTGTCTAATAATTTTTTGGCTGCTGTTCCTAAACCAGTGTCATTACCCGCTGCATCAGCATAAATCGAGTTTCCGTTGGCATCATACCCTCTCCATTCATATATATAATATGTATATGCCGGATGATCATTCGTAATTACCTGTGCATAAGCATCTGACAATCCTTGACCATTCAATCCTCCTGTGGAGATGAAGCCGGCAAAGTTTTTAACTTCATTGCTTAAGAAAGACGCATTTCCTGAGACATCCCAAGTCAAATCTTCCGTATCAATTACTTTGTAGCTCAAAGCAACCTCAACACCTTTGTTAATTAAGTTCCCCGGTAAGTTTTTGAAACGTGGAGATGGTGGACCCGGTTGGGTAGCAGCGGCAGGTACAGGGAAAATCAAATCCTTAGTATCTCTTTGGAAATAATCCAATGAACCGGTTAATTTATTGTTAAACAATTCAAAATCAGTACCGACACCATATGATTTAGTAGTTTCCCATTTCAAATCTGCATTAGCATTACTATCTATACTTAAAGTACCATTGATACCATAAGAACCTCTTGAAATTGCAGAGTTTGGAGCAAATTCCTGATTTCCTGTAATACCATAATTTCCTCTAATTTTGAAATCGTTAACTATACCTTCTTTATTATCTATAACTTTATAAGCTATACCAGCAGATGGAAAATAATCGTATTTGTTATTTACCCCTAGTTTAGTAGATCCATCAGAACGTAAAGTACCAGTAAGAATCAATTTTTTGTACAAAGTAGCATTTACCCTGCCAAAATAAGATTGTAATTCTACCCTGTTTCTATAAGAAAAAACTCTAAATTCATTTTGAAGACCTCCTTCAATATTATCAATCAAGTTAGTTTGAGCCATATCATATCCTTTACCACTTGAAAAACTTCCATCAGCATTATAATCATAATAGGAATACCCTACTAATGCATCTAAATTAAAATTATCTCCAAAATCATTATTATAATTCAAAGTATGCTCAAAAGTTTTATTAAACTTGTTTTGACTATTGATTGAAGCCTGACCATGTTTTACTTCAGTTGATCCAGGAACAGCCGCCTGAGCAACATTCAAGATATCAATGGTGGGTAAAAGTTGACTTTTTCTGATGGAATTAGAACCTTCGATACCAAATAAGAATTGGTATTTCAAGTGACTATTAATCTTCCAGGTTGTATTAATACTTCCTAATACCTTGTTCGTGTTGGTATAATCTTTATATGCATTTAATAATTGTACCGGATTCAAATACGTATTACTTACTACATTATAAGTACCATTAGTATTATAAATAGGTAATGTTGGGTTCCAGTACAACGCTGTACCAATTAAATTTCCGATAAAACCTGCATTATTAGATAACAATGTAGTCTCATCTTTTAATGAGGCATAAATCAATCTTGATTCTACCTTTATAGCTCCACCAAAGAAATCATTTGAATTGTAAACAGAGGCAGAATATTTATCCAAACCTGAATTTTTCACAATACCATTTGTGTTTGATGCTCCAAAAGAGACTCTAGTGTTAGAATTCTCCGTTGTTTTGCTAAAAGATAAATCATGATTCATAGAAAACCCATCACGTAAAACTGCATCTTTCCAGTCGTAAGTTCTTGATCCTTTGTCAACTCCACCAGCAGCAACAAATTCATCTGCATTCATAACACCAAATTTACCAGCCATTTTGCTGAATTGTACTGAGGTACTGTAGGTTAACTGAGGTTCTTTTGATTTTCCTTTTTTAGTCGTAATTACAATTACACCATTAGCACCACGAGAACCATAAATAGCAGTAGAAGAAGCATCTTTCAATACACTGATACTTTCTATATCATTTTGATTCACAAAGTTCAATGGATTTCTTGAAGAAGAAGTTCCCAATAAATCATCACCACCACCAGAAACATTTCCACCATCCAATGGCACACCATCAATAACAATTAACGGACCGTTTCCTGAACGAATAGAAGAATTTCCCCTTACTCTGATTGCAACCCCACCTCCTGGCTCCCCACTGGATTGGGTTACTTGTACACCCGCTACCTTACCTCTCAATAATTGAGCTGGTGAAGGAGAAGAAACATTATCAAAATCTTTTGCTCCAATTTGATCAACTGCGCCAGTTGCGTCTTTCTTTTTAACAGAACCGTAGCCAATAACTACAACTTCTTTTAATTCAGCTGAATCTTCTTTTAACATTACAGTCACTGAGCTTTTTCCTGCTACACTTACTTCTTGACTTTTAAGACCAATGTAACTGAAAATCAAAACTGCGTTTGAGCCAACATTTTTGATAGTAAATTTTCCATCGAGATCTGTTTGTGCTCCATTTGTTGTCCCTTTAACTAATATAGAAGCCCCCGGAAGCGGACCACTAGCGTCAGATACGGTACCAGACACATCTTGCGAATAGGTCAAACTGGTACATAGTATCGTTAGAAACACCATCAAGCCTTTTAGTAGACTATTTTTCATACGTAATAAATAAGTTGGTTAATAATTTGTTTTAATGGTTTGTTTTAAAATATGAAGTAAACATAACACTAATTTTATGATAATATTAAGAAAAATAGAAACTATAACGTTTTCGTTGAGCCGAAAACGTTTTCGATTTTAAAAATAGATACTTTAAAATATTAATACTAAAATTATATAAAGTTTAAAAAAAAGCATTAAAAAAAACACATTATTGTAATTTTAGCCAACTTAGCAACCCAAACATTGGAACATCCCGTAATAAGAGACGCTTTCGGCAAAAATTAGCATCTATTCTTTAATTTAAAAAGCAATTTTATATTTATTTGATAAACCCTAGTGAATTTAAAGATTTTTTTCAACCTGCATTTTATAGAATAGTTAATTAAAATTTAAGCTTTTTCCAGAAAGAGTTTCTTAGTATAATTCACAATCGAAAAAGCAGCACTAACACATTTTGGATGCTTCCAATAAAAAAACCACGAATACACTATTCCAACCCTTTAGAAAAGGCAGCAAGTGTATTCGTGGTAGAAAAATATTGTTTTTATGCTATTTATTCTATTGTAATTGTTTTATTGTCCAATCCCAAACCTATTATTTTCAAAGACTTCCATTTTTCTGGCAACAGCCCTTTAGTATACTTCAATCCCTGATCGGTTTGTTCCACGCCTCCAAAACCATAAATCACTGCTTGAAGCATTGCACCGGCACCTGTTGCAAAATAGGGATTGTTACTATTGGCGGATTCCGAAAACACTCCAAAAGGAGGACGGCTGTTTGGCAAATATGATTTTACAAAATAAGCATAGGCTTTTTCTTTGTCTCCCAACCGAGCATATAATACGGACAAAACTCCTGAAGCCATCGCCGGTCCATCTTTTTTATCTATTTTTTCAGCATAATACTCCAAATCTTTTTTGATTTGTGCTTGATCAGTAATAATATGTAAAGGATAGGCTAATAAATTCACATCGGCTTGTTTAATAACCTGTCCTTTGTATCCTTTGTAATTTTGAGTGATTCCGTTCTCTGTATGAATTACTAATTTTTCTGAAACTGCAACCCATTTTGGATCAATAGGTTCATTTAAAATGGTGGCTGCCTTAATCGTATTTTTTAATGATTCTATAGCTGAAGCATTTGTGAATGCATTATCATCTACATGCTGTGCATATTCATCTGCACCAACAACATTCAAAATGGAATAACTGCCATCTTGATTTTTAACTACACGGCTTACCCAGAAATCAGCAGTCTCTTTTAATACATTCCATTCTTTTCGCAACCAAGACTTATCTTGTGTATAAGCGTAATAATTCCAAAACGCAATTGAAACATCAGCCGTAATATGTTGTTCAAAGATTCCTGTCAAGGCCCAGGTTGGTGTCGCCTCTTCTCCTGTATCATCGGACTCCCATGGATACATCGCTCCTTTATAGCCATATATGGTAGCTTTTTGTTTTGCTTTTTGCAAGCGGTCGGAACGATAATCCAAACAAGATTTTGCCATATCAGGTTGCAGGGCTAAAAGTGTAGGGTACATCCAAAGTTCACTATCCCAAAAAATGTGTCCATTATATCCCTGAGAAGACAATCCCATAGGCGCAACACTTTGTCTTGTTTCCGGACGTACGTAGGAATACAAATTGTATAAAGCAAATCTAACACGTTGTTGCGCATCTAAATCTCCTTCGATTTGAATGTCTCCTGTATTCCATAATTCAGCCCAAGCTTGTTTGTGACGATTCAATAAATTATCAATTCCTTGTTGCAATGCATATATAGGTTGTCTTTCAGATTCGTTCAATGGATCCGTAATGTCTTTCGAAGTGCAAATCCCACCGGCAATAGCAAATCGATATTTTTTTCCTTTCAATAATTTTTTAGAAAAACCAACTTCATTGCCACTTTGTTTTAACACTTCACTTTGCCCGTCAAAAAGAAACGTAGTAGAAGCTGCAACGGTATATTTCCCCGTTAATGTTTTGGCTGTTGTTCCAAAAACAGGCATTACATACTGACCGTCTTTTAATACCCGAAACTGACTTTTGGCTTCTTTCAATTCCTCCGGAACAGTCATATAATTATTAGCCACTATTTCAATGTCTTTACTGGGAGTAATTTCGACAATTGCCATTGCAGAAAAAGGAACAGCTCTGTTGGCCAAAATCGTATAATTAATGCTTGCAAAATCCTTGAAATTGAATGAAGTTGTACTTGTCCCTTCTTTCATGGAAACCACTTGACTCCAATTATCGATATTGCCCGATTTTATTTCCTGATTGTTTATTGTAAGATGTAAGTTTAAAAATTCTATTCCTCTTACAATTCTACTGATCCCATTTTCAGGACTACCATCATAAACACCATTCAATATTATTTCCTTTGTTTTTAAAGGAGTATCATCCGTAACAATACCTATTTGACCATTTGCCATGGCAACTCCGTAATAATTTTCTCTTGAGTTTGCATACAAATGCCACTCATCAGATTTTGTTTGACCAAAAACAATTGGACTCGTCAAAAAAACCAATAACAGACTCTTAAAATTTGAAATCATAGTTGTAATTTTTAATAATATCTTCAAACTTATATAATTAATTCGTTAAAAAAATAAATAATCCCATATAGTATATTGATTACAAATCGAAAACGTTTTCGACTTACCGAAAACGTTTTTGATTGCTGCAGATTGAATAATTAAAAAAAAGAATTCTATTTTTATGAAGATAATATAAAAATAAATCTACTTTTAAATGAAGTTCGCAAGTATTTTTTTATTGATTTTATTATTTATTACGGCACTTGCCATAGGACAAAGCGCAGTAAAAATTATTGTCCGATAGTTGCCTTTTTTGCTTTTATTATGGTTTCGCAAGTGGTATTTATACTATTTGTAACGCCCGAAACTAAAGGATTATCACATAAGAGAACATAAATACTTAACAATGAATACTATCAAAAAAGAAATCAGCGTTGTTTGTTTCGGAGAGGTGCTGTATGATGTTTTTCCAACACATAAAAAAATTGGCGGTGCACCCTTAAACGTGGCACTTCGTCTGGCTTCACTTGGAGTAAAAGCTCAAATAATAAGCCGTGTCGGAAACGATAAGACTGGCAAAGAATTATTGGAATTTATAAAAGAAAATGGCGTATCGACCAACACTATTCAAATCGACAATTCCTTTTCAACTGGTGAAGTATTGGTTCAATTGGATAAAAAAGGATCTGCGTCCTATACCATCAGTTATCCTGTTGCCTGGGATAAAATTGAATGCAATCCAGAAATTGAAAATGTAGTAAAAAAAGCGGATGCATTTGTTTACGGAAGCCTGGTCTGCAGGGATTTGATTTCGTTTAATACTTTATTGGAGCTCATTAATTATGCCAAATACAAAATATTTGACGTCAATTTACGTGCTCCGTTTTATACCAAACAAGTACTTATCCGATTAATGCTACAATCTGATTTTGTGAAATTTAATGATGATGAATTGTATGAAACAAGTCGTTTTCTTAACTCCCCGTATTATTCGTTGGAACAAAACATTCTTTTTATTGCGGAGCACACCAATACAAAACACATCTGTGTGACCAAAGGCAGCCACGGAGCGGTTTTATATTATAACGGAAAAATGTACTACAATAGTGGCTATAAAATTGATACTGTTGATACAGTGGGAGCCGGAGATTCTTTTTTGGCCGCATTACTCTCTAAATTATTAAGCCACGACGAACCCCAAAACGCAATTGATTTTGCCTGTGCCATGGGTGCTTTGGTAGCAAAAAAAGAAGGAGCAAACCCAAAAATAACAGCTAAAGAAATTCATGCATTTATGAATCCTGTAAAAAAATAATACTGAATAGCCTGATGCCATTAACTCAATTAACCATGAAACCCATTATCAAATTATGCTTGTTTTCAGCGCTGACACTATTGGCAGCTGCAAGCACAATCGCACAAAATATGTCTGTAAAAACAACTCAAAAAAACGACCCCAAATGGTGGAAAGAAGCTGTTGTATATCAAATATACCCCAGAAGCTTCAAGGATAGTGATGGCGATGGAGTTGGAGATTTAAAAGGAATTATATCCAAATTAGATTATGTTAAAAGTTTGGGAATAGATGCTGTTTGGCTCAATCCGATTTACTCCTCTCCCAATGATGATAATGGTTACGACATTAGCAATTATCGTGAAATCATGAAGGATTTTGGAACTATGGAAGATTTTGATCTTTTATTAAAAGAAATGCACAAGCGCGGTATCAAACTTGTCATGGATTTAGTTGTAAATCACAGTAGCGACGAACACGAATGGTTCAGACAATCCAGAAGTTCCAGAGACAATAAATACAGAGACTACTATCATTGGTGGCCGGCCGAAAAAGGCAAACCTCCTTATAGATGGAGCTTTTTTGATGTGAATAGTGATGCTTGGAAATATGATCCGCCGACAAATTCCTATTACCTGCATTATTTTTCACAAAAGCAGCCCGATTTGAATTGGGAAAATCCAAAAGTGAGACATGAAGTATATGACATCATGAAATTTTGGCTGGACAAAGGTATTGATGGTTTTAGAATGGATGCATTTCAGTTTGCGTCCAAAGATACCACCTGGCCAGAATTACCTAAAGGATATGAAAAGAACATTATAAAATACTATGGAGTCGGTCCTCATTTGCATGAATATTTACAAGAAATGAACAGAGAAGTTTTTAGTAAATATGACATCATGACCGTTGCTGAAGGTGCTGGTAGTTCCCCTGAGGATGCTATGCTATTTGTAGATCCGGAACGAAAAGAATTAAACATGGCGTATCATTTCGAAAGTGTTGACATTGGCAAACACCTAAATGATTTTGGACTTGTAAAATACAAAGAAATTTTTTCTCGTTATGACGAGGTCTTTAAAGACAAAGGCTGGCTTTCTATTTTTCTTGCTAATCATGACCAGCCCAGAATGGTAAGCAAGTTTGGTAATGACACTCCTGAATTCCGAGAAGTTTCATCAAAAATGCTCTCTACTTTTATAATGACAATGCGAGGAACTCCTTATTACTATTATGGCGATGAATTAGGAATGGTCAATATTCGATTCAGTTCGATTGACGACTATCATGATGTCGATACCCGTAACAAATATATCGGATTAAAAAATAAAGGTGGTGATCTGAATGCCTTTTTAGAAGGACAAAAGCAAACTTCCAGAGAAAATGGAAGAACTCCTTTTCAATGGGATGCTACACAAAATGCTGGTTTTACTACTGGAACGCCCTGGTTGAAAGTAAATCCAAATTACAAGACAGTAAATGCTGAAGCAGAAGAAAAAAATCCAAATTCAGTATTGAATTATTTTAGAAAATTAGTGCAATTACGAAAAAAAGAGTTGACGCTTGTTTATGGAAAATATACATTATTAGACAAAGAAAATCCAAATGTATACGCCTACACAAGAGAACTGGGCGGTAAAAAACTATTGGTGCTATTGAATTTTACGGACAAAAACAGCACTTATAGAATAGGAATTCCAGTTGCTCAATCTAAAATCATCCTAACCAATTATCCCGGAACTAAAAAACTAAAAAACAATATCTTGCGACCTTACGAAGCGATCGTAATGGAATTAAAATAAAAATCAAATCATAAATCCATAATTTAAAATAAACTGTTTCCTGAAAATTGAATTGCAGTAAATTAATTGTAAATTCGTTTTTCAAGAAGCAGTTTTTTATTCGGCTTTTATAGAGAATCGAAATATGAACAACACCACTCTCAAACAAATTGCCAATCAGCTGGGAATTTCGATAACCACCGTTTCAAAGTCTTTGAAAGGCTACTCAGATGTAAGCGAAAAGACAAAAAACGCAGTTATTGAATTAGCAAATCAGCTCCATTATACGCCAAACAGTTTTGCAGTAAACTTAAGAACGAAAGAGTCTAAAACAATAGGTCTGATAATTCCTACACTTGTTCATGACTTTTTTGCAAATGTTATTCAAGGAATTCTTGAAGAAGCCGAGAAGCGGGACTATCTGGTTATTATCTTACAGTCAAATGAAAAATTCGACTTTGAAAAAAAACAAATTGATCTTTTACTGAATAAGAGAGTTGATGGGATTTTAATGTCTTTATCTAACGAAACCGGTGAATTTGAACACTTAAAGACTATCATTTCACATAATACTCCGCTAGTGCTTTTTGATAAAATCGCAAAGCTTGTTAACTGTTCAAAAGTAACTATTAACGATCGAAAAGCAGCTTATGATGCTGTTAGCTATCTTATAAAAAAAGGATATAAAAAAATTGCTCATTTTAGAGGCTCGTATTTACCTCAGAATTCGATTGACCGATTTTTAGGATACAAAAAAGCACTGGAAGACCATAACATTAGCTACGATTCTTCATTGGTCTATGTATGTGATGACAACATGGATTTTGAAAATGGGTATGAATACGCAAAAAAAGCAGTCACTGAACATCCGGAGATAGACGCAATTTTTGCAGTTACCGATTTAGTTGCAGTGGGAATTATTAAATACTTTAACGAAACAGGTATTGCTATTCCAACACAGATTGCCGTTTTGGGCTTTAGCAATTGGTTTATGTCAAGTGTAATAAGTCCTAAACTTTCAACAGTTGACCAACCAGGATTTGAAATCGGAAGAAGATCAGCATCAATTCTATTTGACGAAATTAATCTAAAGAAGAACAATTTACCTATAGTTTTTCAGTCAGTTGAATTAGAAACCAGCATCATTGAAAGACAGTCCACTTAAAAAAATAACGATTTAACAAAACCGTAAACTACCCCAACTTACAATTTAACTAATTTATATTAATTTGTTTATTTTAATAAAAAAAACAGAAATACGATAAAAATTAATATCTTGTAGCAGAATATCGTAAAGCACAGCAGTTTTTAAAGAATGTAAATTACAACAAAAACGTATTAAATTGTAAAGTAAAAACTGTTCTTGAAAAATATTTTTGTGAATTAAATACGTAGAAATCCAATTTATGAAAGACATCACTCTTAAAGAAATTGCAACCAAATTAGGGATTTCAATTACAACTGTTTCAAAAGCATTGAAAAACTATCCTGATGTTAGTGCAAAAACTAAACAAGCAGTAATTGATCTTGCCCAAAATCTACATTATACACCCAATAGCTTTGCCGTAAATTTAAGAACAAAAGAATCAAAAACTATTGGTTTAATTATTCCTGAAGTAGTGCATCATTTTTTTTCGAATGTGATAAATGCCATTATTGATGAAGCGGAGAAAAATGGCTATTTGGTAATTATTTTACAATCGAATGAGTCATTAGAATTAGAAAAAAAACAAGTAGAACTTCTTATAAAGAAAAGAGTTGACGGCATTATTATTTCACTTTCCAACGAATCAAATAACGACGATCACTTAAAAGAAATAATCAACAGGAATATTCCTTTTGTTATGTTTGATAAAATAAACAAACTGATTTCTTGCTCAAAAGTAATTATAGATGACCAAAAAGCTGCATTTAATGCTGTTCAGCATCTAATCGATAATGGCAGCAAAAAAATTGCACATATTCGGGGTCCTTTAAATCCTCAAAATTCAATTGACCGTTACATCGGATATAAAAAAGCTTTAGAAAAAAATAATATTCTTTTTGATACCAAATTAGTATATACCTGTGAAACCGTGACTTTTCAGGAAGGATTAGATTTCGCAAGACAGATAATAAAAGATCATCCTGATGTTGATGGGATATTTGCAATCACAGATTTGGTTGCAGTAGGTGTATTATCGCATTTTAACGACAACAAAATTAAAGTTCCGCAACAAGTTGCTGTAATTGGTTTCAGCAATTGGTTCATGTCACAAGTACTGACACCTAAATTGAGCACCATCGATCAGCCAAGCCATGAAATGGGAATTGAGTCTTTTAATTTATTATTGGAAGAAATGAATTGCCACAAAGAAGGAATTCCTTTTACACCAAGAACTATTGAATTAGAAACAAGTGTTATTATCCGGGAATCTTCTCTGAAAATTTAATTGAATCCCTTTTTACATCAGCTGATTATAAAATATCAAATTACCCTAAAAAATCAATATTCCGCTTGATTCCCTGAAATTTTGCTCTTTTAAGAGGCGAATTTTTAAATACAGCCCTAAATGTTTCTTCCGTAATTTCTTTCCAGTCTTTTTTGGACATTGAAAGTAATTCCGGATTGGGGTTAAACAATGGTTCTCTATGAGCTTTTGAAAATTTATTCCATGGACAGACGTCCTGACAAACATCGCAACCAAAAGCCCAGTCATCAAATTTTCCTTTCATGTCCTGAGGAATATTCTCTTTAAGTTCAATTGTAAAATACGAAATACATTTACTCCCATCCACTATATAAGGCGCTACTATTGCTTCTGTAGGACAAGCATCGATACAAGCGGTACAGCTACCACAATGATCTGTCGTTGCATTATCATATTCCAACTCTAAATCAATGATGAGTTCTGCAATGAAATAAAACGACCCTACTTTTTGAGTCAGTAAATTACTGTTTTTACCAATCCAGCCCAAACCACTTTTGGCAGCCCAAGCCTTGTCTAATACTGGTGCTGAATCTACAAAGGCCCGTCCGGAAACCTCACCTATTACGGATTGAACAGCGTGTAAAAATTCTTTAAGTTTTTCCTTAATTACAAAATGGTAATCTTCTCCATAAGCATATTTTGAGATTTTATAAGAATGCTGATTCTGGAGTTGAGGGGGATAATAATTGAGTAAAAGAGAAACGACGCTTTTAGCATCATCAACAAGTAACGTTGGATTCAAACGTTTGTCGAAATGATTTTCCATGTAGGCCATTTCACCATTTCTATTTTTATTTAACCAATTTTCTAAGCGCGGAGCTTCCTCTTCTAAAAACTGGGCTTTAGAAATACCACAAGCCAAAAATCCAAGGCGTCTTGCTTCGGATTTAATGAATTCTGTATATTTAGATTTTTGAATTATCACACAAAGATTAATTAATAACTAAACAACCGACCAGGAAACAATTGCATCAAAACAACCCGCCTTGAATATTAGTATTCTGTTTTCCCAGATGTTTATAGGCTTTGTCGGTGACTTCCCTTCCTCTTGGGGTCCTCATAATAAAGCCCTCCTGTATAAGGAACGGTTCATAAACTTCCTCAATTGTCTCACTACTTTCTGAGACAGCTGTCGCCAAAGTTGATAAACCAACGGGCCCGCCTTTGAACTTCTCAATGATAGTGGTTAATATTTTATTATCCATTTCATCTAATCCGTGGGCATCAACATGCAGTGCTTTTAGCGCATAACGAGCAATTTCTATATCAATTTTTCCATTTCCCTTTATTTGCGCAAAATCACGAACACGACGCAATAATGCATTGGCAATACGCGGCGTTCCTCTACTTCTGCCCGCAATCTCAATTGCAGCCTCCATAGTGATAGGCATTTTAAAAATAGCTGCACTCCGTTCCACAATTGTAGTTAACAATTCCGTTGTGTAGTATTGAAGTCGTGATGAAATTCCAAAACGTGCTCTCATGGGCGCTGTCAAGAGACCTGAACGAGTTGTCGCACCAATTAAAGTAAATGGATTTAGATTAATTTGAACAGTCCTTGCATTGGGCCCCGATTCAATCATTATATCAATCTTGAAGTCTTCCATCGCAGAATATAAATATTCTTCAACTATGGGGCTTAAACGATGAATTTCGTCAATAAACAATACATCTCTTTCTTCGAGATTAGTCAACAAGCCAGCTAAGTCTCCGGGTTTATCCAAAACGGGGCCAGAAGTGATTTTTATGCCTACTTGCAACTCATTGGCAAGAATATTCGCCAAAGTTGTTTTTCCTAAGCCTGGAGGGCCGTGAAAAAGGGTATGATCAAGTGCTTCATTTCTTTGATTTGCAGCCTGAACAAAGACTTTTAAATTTTCTAATATTTGGTCTTGACCGGCAAAATCATCGAATGAAAGCGGTCTTAATCTCTTTTCAAGATCAAGCTCTTCTGCATTATAACCGTTTGCGGTTGGATCTAAATTTTCATTCATTTAACAAAGATAAAGAAAGTATTTAGTTTGGCAGAATTCCCTTTGAAGACTTTATCAAAATTATAACTGAAAAACAACTGTGATACATAAATAAAAAGTATCATATCTACCAAAAACAAAAAAAGCCTCTACTTTCGCAGAGGCTATCTATTATAGTAAGATTAGTGATGTAAAACTTCTTCACCTTCTTTCATTGGAACATTTTGTGGTACAAAATCAACATCATGTGCTGGATTACTGTAGTCGTAAGGCCAACGGTGTACTTCAGGAATTTCTCCCGGCCAGTTACCATGGATATGTTCTATCGGTGCAGTCCATTCAAGTGTATTGGATTTCCAAGGATTTTGAACCGTTCTTTTTCCGTAGAAAATACTACTGAAAAAGTTATATAAGAAAACCAATTGAAAAGCTCCACCGATCAAAGCAAATGTAGTAATAAGAACATTTACATTTTGTAAATCATCAAATAATGGAAAGTTGGTGTTCGTATAATAACGTCTCGGTAAACCAGCTAATCCAATAAAGTGCATTGGAAAGAATACACCATACGCACAAACAGCAGTTACCCAAAAGTGAACATAACCCAAGTTTTTATTAAGCA
Source organism: Flavobacterium kochi (assembly GCF_048286715.1). Taxonomy (NCBI): domain Bacteria; kingdom Pseudomonadati; phylum Bacteroidota; class Flavobacteriia; order Flavobacteriales; family Flavobacteriaceae; genus Flavobacterium; species Flavobacterium kochi. The sequence goes on along the minus strand of NZ_JBLVPW010000003.1, from coordinate 74,241 downwards.
TTCTTCCAAACATTTTTGGAAACCAGTGATAAATACCGGCAAACATACCATAAAGAGCAGAAATACCCATTACTAAGTGGAAGTGAGCTACAACAAAATACGTATCGTGAACATTAATATCCAATGTACTGTCTCCTAAAATGATACCCGTCAAACCACCTGTTATAAAAGTAGAAACCAAACCAATAGAAAACAACATTGCCGGGTTCAATTGTAAATTTCCTTTCCAAAGCGTCGTAATATAATTAAAGGCTTTTACAGCTGAAGGAATAGCAATTAATAAAGTCGTAAATGTAAATACAGATCCTAAAAATGGATTCATTCCTGATATAAACATGTGATGTCCCCATACAATTGTTGATAAAAATGCAATTGCTAATATGGACATGATCATCGCTCTGTAACCAAAGATTGGTTTACGAGAGTTTGTAGCAATAACTTCAGATGTTATACCTAAGGCCGGCAACAATACAATATAAACTTCAGGATGCCCTAAGAACCAAAATAAGTGTTCAAATAAAACTGGTGAACCCCCTTGATAATGTAATACTTCACCCGCAATATAAATATCAGATAAGAAGAACGATGTACCAAAGCTTCTGTCAAAAATCAACAGTAAAGCAGCTGATAATAAAACTGGAAAAGAAACTATACCAATAATTGCAGTTACAAAGAAAGCCCAAATAGTAAGTGGCAATCTTGTCATAGACATACCTTTGGTTCTAAGATTGATTACAGTCACAACATAATTTAAAGATCCCATTAATGAAGATGCAATAAATACAGCCATAGAAATCAACCAAAGAGTCATACCCATTCCAGAACCAGGAATTGCTTGTGGAAGTGCGCTCAAAGGAGGATATATTGTCCATCCGGCTGAAGCAGGTCCTGCTTCTACAAACAATGAACTAACCATGATTATACTTGATAAAAAGAACAACCAGTAGGAAATCATATTCATGAAACCTGATGCCATATCCCGCGCACCAATTTGAAGCGGTATTAACAGGTTACTAAAAGTTCCGCTTAATCCGGCGGTTAGAACAAAGAAAACCATTATCGTCCCATGAATAGTAACTAATGCCAAATAAATATCATTTGCCATAACTCCGTTCGGAGCAAATTTATCACCAAGTAAAATATTGAATATCCTGAATGATTCTTCTGGCCATGCCAATTGCATTCTAAAAAGCATCGACATTCCAACACCAATAACACCCATTATAATACCTGTTATCAAGTATTGTTTGGCAATCATTTTGTGATCTATACTAAAAATATATTTAGTAATGAAAGTATCTTTATGGTGATGTTCGTGTTCGTGATCGTGTCCGTGATCGTGACCTTCTGCTGACATATTTGTTTACTTTAAATTTTCTTAATAATTATTTCATAGCTATTTTAACAACAGCTGCGGTGTCTTTGGTTCCAGTAGAGTCTTTACTAGTCTCTCCTTCTGCAGGAGCTGGTGTTTTAGCCGCTTTAACTTCCTGAACTAATGTTGCCTTATCACTCAACCATTTTTTGTATTCTTCCGGAGTATCTACAATTACTTTCATTTGCATATTGTAATGAGAAGCACCACAAATTTTGTTGCATAACAACAAATAATCAAAAGTATAAGGATCAAGCGCTGTTTCCCCTTTTGCCACTAATGCTACACTTTTCTTAGATCTAAGATCATTAATATGAGCCACCTTTTCAATCATAAAAGGCAAATCTCTATATTCAGCTGTAGTATATATTGGAGTAAAAGCAAATTCAGTAACCATCCCAGGAACACAATTCATCTGAGCCCTGAAATGAGGCATGTACGCGGAATGCAAAACATCCTGAGAACGCATTTTAAAGTGAATTTTCTTTCCCTTAGGAATATGCAGTTCAGAAACAACGATATCATCCTGAGAATAAGGATCTCCTAAATCTACACCAAGTGTATTTACACCTTCGATATACCTAACATTAGCCTTACCCAAAACATTATCATTTCCTGCATACCTTGCAGTCCATTTGAATTGTTGAGCATATAATTCAATTACAACAGTATCCTCTTCATCATCAATAAACATGATGTTGGTCCAAGCATAAAGACCGTACAAAATTAAACCAGCAAGTACTACTGCCGGGATAACACTCCATATTGCTTCTAATTTGTTATTATCAGCAAAATACAACGCTTTCTGATCCTTTTTACCTCTATATTTAAAAGCAAAATAATGCAAAAGAACCTGAGTAATTGCCTGAACAATAAAAATTAAAACCCATGTAATATTCATAAGACTATCCACAAGAGACCCATGCTCTGAAGCTGGCGTATGCAGTACAAGAGGCCCCCATTTAAACAATCCGTAGATTGTAAAAATGTAGATAAATGCTAAGAAACCAAACATTAAGTAACCCTGTACATTATTATCATTATCTGTAGCTACTTGAGAACTCTCAGTATTTGATCCTACTTGAGTAAGGTCGAATATTTTAGTCAATTGCCATAAAGCAACAGCTAATAAAACTAAAACTATAATTACCAACAAACTTGTCATCTGTTTTTTTCTTTAAATATTAATAATGGAAATGTTTACTTTCTTCGATATATGGATTTCTTTTTGGTAACAAAGGAGCTTTAGTTAATGCTGTAAAAACAACATATAAAAATAATCCAAGGAAGAAAAGAACAGATGCGATTTCAGACACACCAATAAACCATCTATCCCCTACTGTTCCAGGCATAATCATATTAAAGAAATCAATATAATGTCCTAATAAGATTACCATACCTGCCATAACTAAAATCCAAGTTATTCTTTTGAAGTCAGTATTTACTAAAATCAATATTGGAAATAAGAAGTTCATCACTACCGCACCAAAAAATGGAAGGTTATATAGTTGTATTCTTGTTACAAAATATGTTATTTCTTCAGGAATATTAGCGTACCAGATCAACATGAACTGTGAAAACCATAAGTAAGTCCAGAATACACTTATCCCAAACATGAACTTAGCTAAATCATGAATATGACTTGTATTAACATGCTCTAAATAGCCTCTGGATTTTAAGTACAATGTTACCATGGCAATCATTGTAATTCCACTTACGAAGAAACTAGCAAAAACGTACCAACCAAATAAAGTACTGGACCAGTGCGGATCGATAGACATAATCCAATCCCAAGACATAATAGATTCTGTAACGATAAAGAACACTAAAAATCCTGCTGATATATTAAAATTCTTTTTATAGGCAAGATCATCATTAGCCTGATCCTGCGCTAAACAATTTTTAGCAGAAAAATAACGGTATAAATTCCAACCTGCCAAGAAAATCGCCGCTCTTACTATCCAAAAAGGAAAATTAAGATACCCTGATTTATTAGCAATTATTTTATCATGTGCTACAACTTCAGGATCTAACCAAATAAATATACTATTTGAAGGAAAAATGTGTAATCCACAAATGATAAGAATTACAAAAAACACAACTGAACCAACAGGCAAATATGCCGTTATACCTTGCATAACACGAAACAAAACTGGTGACCAACCTGCTTGAGCCACCTGTTGTATTGCATAAAAAGCCAAAACTCCCATAGCCATAAGCATAAAGAAAATACAAGCAACATATAAAGAAGCCCAAGGCTTATTTTGCAATTGCTTCAAAACATGAGTTACATGTTCTTTATGTTCCGCTTCTTCTTTAACTTCGTTAGTTTTACTAACTTCATTATGAGCTTCAGTAGTTGCTGCGGCAACTTCATGCTTTGCTTCACCATGACCTTCATGAGTTTCAGCAGCAAGTAGTTTTTCAACTTCTTGAATATCTTTTGGTGCAGTTAAAAAACCATATCCTATTCCTAAAAGGCCAACAGCCATTAAGACAAAAGAAAATGTTTTTAATTTACTTGAAAATGTATACATATCTATTACGATCAGTTTGTTCAACAATTATAATTTAGCTTTCAGTTTTAAAACATAAGATGCCACTAACCAACGTTCGTGTTGATTCAACTGGTTAGCATAAGAACCCATTGAATTTAAACCGTAGGTCTGAACATGAAAAACACTTCCTTCTGTTATCACCCTATCCTTATAACTCGGTACACCAAGAAATTTTCCTTGTGTAACTAATTTACCCTTACCATCACCTGCATTACCATGACAAATACCACAATAAATTTCAAATAATTCTTTAGATTTCTCTTCGTCCTTAACCGATATAGAATCTAGCGGCGACACTGAATTCAGTTTAGCTAAATCATACCCTGCAGTTGAATTCTCATATTCATAAGGTTCAAAACCTCTATTTACTGTTCCTTCAGGAGGAAGTTGACCTTCTTTACCGTTCTTAAATGCAGTAGACTCTTCGTAAGTTTCATAACTTACAGGCTCATACATATTAGGCATGTATTGGTAATTAGGCTTCGAATTATTATGGCAAGACGAAACTAAAATAGTAATACAAATTACAAATGTTATTTTATATAGACTTTTCATATCGACAATTAATTCTTTACTATTACTTTAACTTCTACTGCCCCTGTACTTTCAAAGAAGGAAATTAACTCACTTTCATTATCGTTTACAGCAACTTCCATCAAAAAATGGTCATCTGTTGTTCTTACATCCGGATTTTCAGCTTGTTTGAAAGGCCATAATTTACTTCTCATATAAAAAGTAATAACCATTAAGTGAGCTGCAAAGAAAACCGTTTCTTCAAACATAATTGGAACAAAAGAAGGCATGTTTTGAATGTAACTGAAACTTGGTTTACCACCAATATCCTGAGGCCAATCCTGAATCATAATATAATTCATCATCCAAGTCCCGAATGACAAACCGATCAACCCATAGATGAACGCACAAATTGCTAATCTTGTAGGAGCAAGCCCCATTGCTTTATCCAAACCGTGAACAGGAAATGGAGAAAAAACTTCTTCGATATGATGATGTGCTGCTCTGGTTTTCTTAACCGCATCCATCAAAATATCATCGTCATTATAAATGGCGTATATTACTTTATTACTCATGATGTAAATCTTTATTTGCTTCTCTTTCTCTTTTGTAATTATCTCCAGTTCCTTTTAATATTGTTTTAACTTCCGCTTGTGCTATGACAGGGAATGTTCTAGAATACAACAAAAACAATACAAAGAAGAAACCTATAGTTCCAATGAAAATTCCAATATCAACAAACGTAGGAGAGAACATTGTCCAAGAAGATGGTAAATAATCTCTGTGCAATGATGTTACAATGATCACAAATCTTTCAAACCACATTCCAATGTTTACCACAATTGAAATAATAAAAGAAAACATAATGCTTGTTCTTAATCTTTTAAACCACATGAATTGTGGAGAGAAAACGTTACAAGTCATCATTGACCAATATGCCCACCAGTAAGGTCCTGTTGCTCTGTTTAAGAATGCATATTGCTCATACTCTACTCCTGAATACCAAGCTATGAAAAGCTCCGTAATATAAGCAACACCGACAATAGAACCAGTAATCATGATTACGATGTTCATTAATTCGATATGTTGAATAGTAATGTAAGCTTCAAGGTTAGAAACTTTTCTCATAATGATAAGCAAGGTATTTACCATTGCAAATCCTGAGAAAACAGCTCCAGCAACAAAATAAGGAGGGAAAATTGTAGTATGCCAACCTGGAATTACCGAGGTAGCAAAGTCCATTGATACAATGGTATGCACAGAAAGCACTAAAGGAGTTGCTAAACCTGCAAGTACTAAAGAAACTTCTTCAAAACGTTGCCAGTCTTTCGCTCTACCGCTCCATCCAAAACTCAATATGGAATAGATACGTTTGTTAAAAGGAGTTATTGCTCTATCACGCAACATGGCAAAATCAGGTAACAAACCAGTCCACCAGAAAACTAATGAAACGGAAAGATAAGTGGAGATTGCAAATACGTCCCAAAGCAAAGGAGAATTAAAATTTACCCACAATGAACCGAACTGATTCGGAATTGGTAAAACCCAATACGCTAACCATGGACGACCCATGTGTATAATTGGAAATAAACCAGCCTGAATAACAGAAAAAATAGTCATTGCTTCTGCTGAACGGTTAATCGCCATTCTCCATCGTTGACGGAAAAGTAATAATACCGCTGAAATTAAGGTTCCTGCGTGACCGATACCAACCCACCAAACGAAGTTAGTGATATCCCAGGCCCAACCTACAGTTTTATTTAAACCCCATGTTCCAATACCTGTAGATACGGTGTAAATGATACAACCCATTCCCCAAAGAAATGCGGTTAATGCAATTGAAAATACAATCCACCAATGTTTGTTTGCTTTACCTTCAACAGGTGCAGCTACATCTACAGTTACGTCGTGATAAGATCTATCACCTATAACTAAGGGTTTTCTAATGGTTGCTTCGTAGTGAGACGACATAATCCTTTATATTGATTCTTAATTAATTATTTTTTGTACTAGGTATTTCTAACTTTAACATGATAAATCACATTTGGTTTTGTTCCAACATGCTCTAACAAATGATACATTCTTTCGTCTTCAGCTAGCTTAGTAACTTTAGATTCTTTATCATTTACATCTCCAAAAACCATTGCTCCGGTAGAACAAGCGTTTGAACAAGCCGTTTGAAACTCTCCATCTACGATAGGTCTTCCTTCTCTTTTTGCATTTAAAATTGTTGCTTGTGTCATTTGGATACACATAGAACATTTTTCCATAACTCCACGAGAACGAACATTTACGTCTGGATTCAATACCATACGTCCTAAATCGTCATTCATATGATAATCGAATTCACTATTCTTGTTATACAAGAACCAGTTAAAACGACGCACTTTATAAGGACAGTTATTAGCACAGTAACGCGTACCAACACATCTATTATAAGCCATTTGATTTTGCCCCTGACGACCATGAGAGGTTGCAGCAACTGGACAAACAGTTTCACAAGGCGCATGATTACAGTGTTGACACATTACCGGTTGGAAAGAAACTTGAGGATTATCTCCTGCCTTTTCCATTTCATTAAATGTAGATAACGAACTGGATAAACCTGCAATATTTTCTTTTCTTTCATTATCTCCTGCAAATGTACTTTCAGAAGAATAATACCTGTCAATACGCAACCAGTGCATATCACGACTTCTTCTAATTTCAGCTTTACCGACAACAGGAACGTTGTTCTCAGCGTGACAAGCAATTACACAAGCACCACAACCAGTACAAGCATTCAAATCGATAGAAAGATTAAAATGATGTCCGGTAGAACGATCAAATGAATCCCATAAATCTACCTTTGTAGCTTCCACTTCTTTGTGATCCAAAGATACCATAGGCTGTTCATTCCAGAACTCAGCATCTTTAGTATTGAAAATTTCCAAAGAGGTTTCTTTGATAATATCACCTCTTCCCATTAATGTTTTTTGACCTTGAACACAAGCAAATTCGTGTTCTCCGTCAGCTTTAACCAATGTTACCGATTGAACATTATTAAAACCTTTATATAATGAGTAAGCATTTAAACCTACTTGCATTTCTTCTTTCAAAGCCGCTTTACGTCCATAACCTAAAGCTAAACCAATAGTACCAACTGCTTGACCTGGCTGAACTATTACCGGTACATTTTCTAATTTTAAACCATCAGCTGTTGTAATTGTAGCATAGCTACCATTCAAACCACCATTAGCTACAATTTCATTAGACAAAACATACTTCTTAGCATCCGCATTCGAAACAGTAACGTAATTATCCCAAGAAACTCTTGTTATCGGATCTGGTAATTCTTGTAACCAAGGGTTATTGGCTTGTTGCCCATCTCCTAATCCGGTTTTTGTATACAAAACCAATTCCATTCCTTCAGCAGCTTTTGATTGAGCCAAAGCAATAGCCGCAGCACTGTAATCAGCAGAAGATCCAGAAGAAGCCGGGATAGCCCCAACAAAAACACCGTCATGCAATACTTTATTCCAAGTAGAACCCGAAACAATTGTTGCAGCATTAGCTTTTAAATAATCGTAAAAAGTTCCACCAATACCATTTAAAGACAATAAAACGTCCTGAAATTGTTTCGTATTGAACAAAGGACGAATAGTTGGCTGTGTAACACTGTAAGTCCCTTTTGTCAAACTCAAATCACCCCATGACTCTAAATAATGAGGAACCGGAGCAGCAATTGTAGTAAGTAAAGCAGTTTCATCTTCTTTCAAAGAAAAAGTCACAGAAGTTTTAACTTTTTTCAAACCTTCAGCAAATGATTTACTATCCGCTAACGTATAAACAGGGTTTACACCACTCATGATCAATGTATGAATGCTTCCCGCTTTCATTTCATTAACCAATTGAGTAACTTTATCGTTTGATCCTTTTCTTATTTGTCTCGTTCCCGAAGTACTAAAAGCTTCACTAGCCAATACTTGATTGATAGCCAAAACTAATAGTTGTGCATTTTTATCTTGAATACCTGAAACCAAAACTCCTTTTGAACCAGCAGCTTTTAATTGCTGAGCAGCTTTATTAACTTCAGATTTAAATTTATCATCTAAACTAACCGCAACAGACGAGCCAGTTATAACATTATATATATATACTAATGCTTGTTTTTGATTTGCAGTAGACATAGCTAAGCGTCTATCAGCAGCAGCACCAGACAAAGTCATATTTGATTCTAGTTGAAAATGACGAGACATCTTTCCGTTTTTTGGAATTCTGCCTTGAGCATAACCCGAATCATAACTCCCACCTTGCCAATCTCCAAGAAAATCTGCTCCAACAGACACTATAAGAGAAGCTTTTGAAAAATCATAATCAACCAAAGCTCTTTCACCATATACCGCTTCAAAAGCATCTAAAGCTTCAGATGAAGATACAGCATCATAAATTACATGTTTTGCATTTGGATTTTTACCAATAAAATCAGCAATCACCTTTTCAGTTGACGGACTTGCCAATGTATTTGTCAAAAGGACAATTTGCCCCCCTTTTGCTTTTGCATCAGCAATACTTGATTTAATCTTAGAATCAATATCAGACCAGGTTGAACTTTTACCTTCAATTTTAGGTTCTTTTAAACGCATACTGTCATATAATGACAATATAGACGCGTGAATTCTAGCATTGGCAGAAAATTTTGCCCCGGCAATAGTATTATTATCTATTTTAATAGGACGCCCTTCGCGTGTTTTTACCAAAAGATTTGCAAAATCGAAACCATCAAAAACTGAGGTTGCGTAATAATCTGCTACTCCTGGAATGATTTGTTCTGGCTGAAGCACATAAGGTATCGACTTATTCACAGGACCTTCACAAGCTGCAAGCGTAGCAGCGGCAGTACTAAACCCAACGTACTTTAAAAAATCGCGACGTGTTGTTGACGAAGATGATAAAGCATCATTATTTCCTAAAAATTCATCAGTAGGAATTTCTTCAACAAATTCGTTATTTCTAAGCGCCTCAACAATAGAACTATTTTCGTCTAGCTCTTCAACACTTTTCCAGTATTTTTTGTTTGATGACATATATAAATATTAAAATCTTAATAATTTGATTAATAGTGGCATTTACCGCATTCTAAACCTCCCATTTGCGCTGCAGTCAATTTGTCTACACCGTATTTCTTAGAAAGTTCTTCATGAATTTTTGTATAATAATCATTCCCTTCCATTTTAACTTCGGTTTTTCTATGACAATTAATACACCAACCCATAGTTAATGGCGCGAATTGTTTTTGAACCTCAAAAGTCTGAACCGGGCCGTGACAAGTCTGACATTCAATACCAGCTACAGTAACGTGTTGTGAGTGATTAAAGTAAACAAAATCAGGAAGATTATGGATACGAACCCATTTAACTGGCTGCGTTTTTCCAGTATATTTTTGAGTTGTCTGATCCCAACCAACTGCGGTATATAATTTTTGGATTTCTCCATCATAGAATGCTTTGGTATGATCCGGAGTTGCAGTAGTATCAGAAACTTCAGAAATATTCTTATGACAATTCATACACACATTTAGAGACGGTATACCTGCATTTTTACTCACTCTCGCAGAAGAGTGACAATATTTACAACTAATACCATTACTACCAGCATGTATTCTGTGCGAATAATGAATTGGCTGAATCGGCTCGTAATCCTGATCAACACCTACCTGCATCAAGAAACCGTATACAAAGTAAGCGCCGGACAATAATAAAAATATAGACGTTACCAGTACTAGAAATTGATTTTTAGCAAATGCTTTCCAGATTGGAGTAGTTGCTGCCTTTGGAGCTACTTGAATTCCATTAGACTTTGCTACTTTCGTCAAAACATTATTCACTAAAAACAACATCACTACCAGCATAGCCATCACTAAAGCAAGAGCGCCAAGTATAACATTATTGGAAATACCGCTATCATTACCTGCAGCACCTGGAACTGAAGCAGCACCTGCAGCAGCAACCGGAGCTTCCGCTTTTGGTTCAGACGTGTAAGCAATAATATTATCAATATCCGCTTCGGCTAATTGAGGAAAAGCTGTCATTACAGCCTTATTGTTTTCTTCAAAAACTTTTACAGCAGCTGCATCTCCAGATTTGATCACCTCAGAACTGTTGTGAACCCATTTGTAAATCCAAGCCATATCGTGCTTAGCAGAAACACCTCTTAACATAGGTCCTGTTGATTTGGCATCCAATTTATGACATGCCGCACAATTTGCATTAAAAAGTTCTTTTCCCTTTACAGGGTCACCACCTTGTGTTGCAGCAGGAGCTGCTGGCGTTGCTGTTGTTGTTGCTGGAGCAGCAACTTGCGCAATTGAAGTTAAGGAGAAAATCAGCGTAAGCCCTAAGCTTAAATATAATTTCCTTGAGATCGAATTATGGTTACCCACCTTTTCCATATAGTATAATGATTATCTACTAAAATTTGGTACGATTTTTTCTATTATATTACTTTTAGAAAAAATTAATACATTCTTTAAAAACTGGGACAAAAATACGACTTAAGAACTATTCTCAAAACCTTAAAATAGTCTTAAATTCAATTTATATTAATTCTAAATAATATTTATTATTTCCTTTCATTCTATATGTATTACTTTTGCATAAAAACTATCACATTATGAGAATTTTAACACCCCGAAAAGCCCTTTTTTACACTGTTACATTAGGTCTTATGACAAGCTATATTAATGCGCAAGATCGAAATATCACGGTAAATCAAGACCCAAAATTCGAACAATTACTAAACGAAAAAAGAAAAACAAACGTCACAAACGCTGCGAATGACTGGTATAAAGTTCAAATTTTTAGTGGCGAGAGCGAAAAAGCAAAAAACACATTAAATGAATTCAAACAAGAATTTAACGACATAGACGGGACAATTATATTCAATACGCCAAACTATAAAGTTTGGGTAGGAAATTTCAAAAATCGCATAGAAGCAGAACGAAATCTAATAAACATTAGAAAAAAATACAAAAATGTACTTCTGATAAAACCAAGCAAATACTAAAAAAGACACCTGATTGGGTGTCTTTTTTAGTATTGAACCACGGCTTCTTGGTAATACCTTTTAAGTATGGCTTTTATATCTTCACCCCTCTTCTTGCTGTTTTTAAAGTCTTTCAAAAGTGTCGGATAAGGCATCAACATAGCCTTCATTTCATTATTTGACAAAAAAGAGGGCTGTCCCGAATAACAATCAATAAGCATCGGCACTGAGGAGCTATTTCCAGCGGAAGAAGCAATTGCAACACCAATCAACCCAAACATCGCTCCCATAGCAATGGCATTATTAGCATTGTAAACTACATCTTCTATATAATATTTACCTCCTATTATTTCGGTTTTAGCATAATATTTTGCACTTGCATACTTGGAGACATTTAAATAAAAAATTTTCCCATCACTTAATCCGTAATAATTCAACTCTTCAGAATTAGTAGCTTTATTAAGCAAATAAAATCTTTCCTTTTTGTTTACAAATTGAAAATTGCTATCGTCAAGTGGTCTGTCGTTTAAAACATCAGCATAAGTCAAATAAACACCCTTGGAAGGAATCGCAGTTATCGTTTTACTTTTAATATTCTGATCCCCGGAAAACACTATAGGAGTTTTATCATTATCGCTTGTTTTCATATAATCGGTTAAACATTGTAGTAAAACTTTTTTCAATCATTCATCGTGTTTATTAGTAACATCCATCCCGTTACTCTCTGCCGAAGCGGTATATGTCCCAACGACATAATCAGTCCCACCTTTAGACTCAATAATATCAATCACTACTGTTGCATAACCTGTTTCAGACATTGCTCGAGTAAGTTCAGAAACATATAAGTCATTAATCCGAATAGAAATTTTAGGTTTGTTTTCCTGTTTTGGACAAATAACAGCGAGGTAATCAAAGAATTCTTCTGTTAAAGCTTTTTCAAAATTCGCTAAAACCTTTCTGTTGAATCCCCCTTTTTGAACGGTTCCGATATTTTCTTTAAACTGCCTTCCATCATACACATTTTCGACATAGAAATTAAATCCTGATGTTTTATCATTTTTGTCTTTTAGGGATATTGTATGATATTCCGTTTTATTCTGAGAAAACACAACAGCAGTAAAGGCAACAAAAAATAATATAAGTAATTTATTCATGGATTTCATTTTTTAGTAACTTATAAAAATAAAAAAATCCCGACAAAATCGGGATTTTAATTCTAAATATTGAAATTTTATTTCAATTTCTTTTTAACTGCTACTTCATGGTACGATTCAATAACATCTCTTTCTTCGATATCATTGTATCCTTTCACTTGAATACCACAATCGTATCCTTTAGCAACTTCTCTTACATCATCTTTAAATCGCTTCAAAGCCAATAACTCTCCAGTAAAGACAACAACACCTTCTCTGATGATTCTCATTTTGGCGTTTTTAACAATTTTACCATCCATAACCATACTTCCGGCAATAGAACCAACTTTAGAAATTTTGAATATCTCTCTAATTTCTGCAGTACCCAGAATTTCTTCTTTCATTTCCGGAGCTAGCATTCCTTCCATCGCGTCTTTCAAGTCATCGATTGCCGCATATATAATAGAATAGTAACGGATATCTATCTCTTCTTTGTCTGCCAATTGTCTTGCGTTTCCAGCAGGACGAACATTAAATCCGATAATGATTGCATCAGAAGCGGAAGCCAACATAACGTCAGTTTCTGTAATTGCCCCAACACCTTTATGTATGATGTTAATTTGAATTTCTTCAGTAGATAATTTAGAGAACGAATCTGACAATGCTTCAACCGAACCATCAACATCTCCTTTAAGGATAATATTCAATTCTTTAAATTGACCTAAAGCAATTCTACGTCCAATTTCATCTAATGTAATATGTCTTTGTGTACGAACTGATTGTTCACGCATTAATTGAGAACGTTTGGAAGCGATTTGTTTTGCCTCTTTTTCATCTTCAAAAATATTGAACTTATCACCCGCTGTAGCAGCACCATCTAATCCCAGAACTGATACCGGCGTAGAAGGTCCCGCAACAGTAACTATATTTCCGCGTTCATCATGCATGGCTTTAATTTTACCATGATGTTTACCCGCTAGCATATAATCACCAATTTTAAGGGTTCCGTGCTGTACTAATATAGTAGAAACATATCCTTTACCTTTATCAAGGAATGCCTCAACAACAGTTCCTTGAGCCGCTTTATTTGGATTAGACTTTAAATCCAATAATTCAGCTTCTAATAATACTTTTTCTAATAAATCTTTTACTCCTAATCCTGTTTTGGCAGAAATATCATGAGACTGGATTTTTCCACCCCAATCTTCAACAAGTAAATTCATACCTGCTAATTTTTCTTTAATTTTTTCAGGATTAGCATTTGGCTTATCCACTTTATTGATAGCAAAAATAATTGGCACACCTGCTGCCTGAGCATGGCTAATAGCCTCTTTTGTTTGTGGCATGATATCATCATCCGCTGCAATTACAATAATAGCAATATCCGTAACTTGAGCTCCACGGGCACGCATTGCTGTAAAAGCTTCGTGTCCTGGTGTATCCAAAAATGCAATTTTTTGTCCGTTGTCTAATGTTACCCCATAGGCACCGATATGCTGTGTAATTCCACCTGACTCACCAGCAATAACATTTTCCTTACGAATGTAATCCAGTAAAGATGTTTTACCGTGATCGACGTGACCCATTACAGTAACTATAGGCGCTCTGAAAACCAGATCTTCTTCTTTATCTTCAACAACCTGAATTGCTTCTTCAATATCAACAGTAATAAACTCCACTTCATAACCAAACTCATCGGCTACAATAGTCAATGTTTCTGCATCTAGACGCTGATTCATGGTAACCATGATTCCAAGTGACATACACGTACCGATAACTTTAGTAATTGGCACATCCATCATAATTGCAATTTCACCTACAGTAACAAATTCAGTAACTTTAATTGTTTTACTTCCCTCATCAATAGCTCTTTGCTCATCATCAGATTTCTGACGGTGCGTATCTCTTTTGTCTCTTCTGTATTTAGCCGCTTTAGATTTACCACCTTTTCCTTGTAGTTTTTCTAAAGTCTCTCTAATTTGATTTTTAACTTCCTCTTCCGTAGGCTCAACTTTTGCAACAATGGCAGGTCTGTTTCCTTTTACGAAACCAGGTCTGGCACTTCTATTTGCATTGAATCCACCACCACCGCCGGTATTCGGGGTAATTTTATTCGGATTTGGAACTCCGGGAACAGCAGGCGGTCTAGGAGTACCTGGTTTTGGAGCAATTCTCTTGCGTTTATTTTTATTGGCATTACTAGCTCCTACAGCTCCAGGTGCACCCGGTTTGTTTGGAGTAATTTTAGGCTCTTCTTTTTTCTTTTTAGGCTTATTAAACTGAGATAAATCAATTATTTGACCTGTTAAAGTAGTTCCTGATAATTTTTGATATTGAGTTGTTATAGTCTCATCAACAGGAGTTTCTTCAACTGGAGCCGCTTTTATCGGTTCAGCAACAACCTCTTTTACAGGTTCTTTCTTAACTTCTTTTATTCCAACAACAGGTTTAATTTCTTTTTTGTCTGAAACGGGTTTTTCTTCTGAAAGTTCTTTTTGAACAGGCTCTTTTTGAACAGGCTCTTTTTGAACAGCTTCCACTATTACAGGTTTTTCAACCGGAGCTTTAACCACAGGAATTTCAATTTTTTCAGCAACCTTAGCAGGAGCAGGAACAACTGTTGGTCTTTTAGGATTAAGATCAATTTTCCCAACTTGAACCGGACCAGTCACAACAGCTCTCGCTTTTATAACTTCTTGTTGTTTTAGTCGTTCGTCATCTTGCTTACGTTTGTCTTCGATTTCTTTCTCTCGCTCCACACGTAAAGCTTCTTTTTCTTTTCTTTTCTCTTCCCCTACTTCTTTCGAAGCCTCCTTATTCCCTTTGTCACCAGCAAACTGACCGCACAAGACATTGTATACATCATCAGAAATTTTTGTGTTTGGATTTGCTTCAATAGCAATACCCTTATCTTTTAGATAATCCACAGCTCTTTCTAAAGAAATATTCAATTCCCTTAAAACTTTGTTTATTCTAATAATTCTCTCTTCAGACATAAAACCTTTTTATTATTACCTTTTTTGTTGTTCCTCACCCTAACCTTCTCCAAAAGAGAAAGAAATGAAAGTGGAATATTTTATTGTGTCAGAAGCAATGACTAACTGTCAAATTCTTCCTTCAATATTCTCATTACATCTAGAATCGTCTCCTCTTCTAGGTCTGTTCTTCTTACCAAATCTTCTACATCTTGTTTTAAAATACTTTTAGCAGTATCTAAACCAATTTTTGCAAATTCTTCAATAACCCAGTCTTCAATTTCATCTGAAAACTCAGTCAATTCAACATCATCCTCATCGGCAGTTGCACCTGCAACATCACCTTCACGGATAACATCCAATTCATAACCAGTTAATAAACCAGCTAATTTAATATTATGTCCACCACGACCAATAGCTTTAGAAACTTCTTCAAGTTTCAAGAAAACCTCCGCTCTTTTAGTATCTTCATTAATTTTAATTGAAGATACTTTTGCAGGGCTTAATGCTCTGGTTATGTACAATTGAATATTACTTGTATAATTAATTACGTCAATATTTTCATTTCCTAATTCACGAACAATTCCATGAATACGAGAACCTTTCATACCAACACATGCTCCTACCGGATCAATTCTATCATCATAAGAATCTACAGCAACTTTTGCTTTTTCACCTGGAATTCTCACTACTTTTTTCACCATAATCAATCCATCAAATACTTCAGGAATTTCTTGTTCAAATAATTTTTCCAAAAACTTCTCAGAAGTTCTGGACATAATAATTTGAGGTTTGTTTCCTTTCAATTCAACGCTTTCAATTATCCCTCTTACATTATCTCCCTTGCGGAAAAAATCAGAAGGTATTTGTTTTTCTTTTGGCAAAATTATTTCATTCCCTTCATCATCGACCAAAATTACAACTCTAGGGCGAACATGATGCACTTCTGCAGTGTAAATATCTCCAATTAAATCTTTAAATTGTTTATAAAGATTCGTGTTATCGTGCTCATGAATTTTTGAAATTAAGTTTTGACGCAAGGCCAAAATAGCTCTTCTCCCTAAATCAATTAATTTTACTTCTTCAGAAACTTCTTCGCCAATTTCAAAATCAGCTTCGATTTTTCTAGCTTCTGTCAACGTAATTTCTTCATTTTCAAAATCTAAATCCTCGTCAGCAACGATTACCCTTCTTCTCCAAATTTCCATATCTCCTTTGTCAGGATTTATAATAATATCGAAATTATCATCTGAACCGTATTTTTTCTTCAATGCATTTCTAAATACATCTTCCAAAATTGCCATAAGCGTTACACGATCAATAAGTTTATCATCTTTAAACTCTGAGAATGAATCGATCAATGCTAAATTTTCCATGCGAATTCTTTAATTAAAATGTTACTGTAACAATTGCTTCTTTAATGTCTCCGTAAGGCAGTTTAAGTTCTTTTTGAACTGTTTCCTTTCCTTTTCCTATCTTTTTAGGCTCTCTTGCTTTCCACGACAAAATTACAAAATCATCATTAGCTTCCACTAATTCTGCTTCAATTATTTCTGCCCCAGTCTTCACAATCAATGTGCGCCCTATATTTTTCTTGTATTGTCTTACTAATTTCAATGGCGACCCAACCCCTACCGAAGCTACTTCTAAAGAGTAATCTTGTTCCTCGCGATCCAAGTTATTGTCTATAAAACGACTCACATCGATGCAATCCTGAAGCGCTACTCCTGTATCACCATCCAAATTCACAATAACCTTAAAAGCATCAGTGACAGTAAGGTCTATCAAAAAAATTGATGGCTTTTCTAAAAGGCATTCTGTCAATAACGTATTTACTTTTTCTTTAAATGTCATATTTTTATAAAAAGAGGGGACATTTAGTCCCCTCATTATCTAGATTTTAATAAATAACGGTGCAAATATAGTGTTTTTTTTTATTAATTAAAATAATCGACTGCTGTTAAAATATTTCTTATCTTTAATGAAGCATAAAAATAACTATTTTTTCACATAATTTAAACTTTTAATTATGAAACGAATTTTAGTACCAACCGATTTTTCAGAACATGCTGAAGACGCCTTAAAAGTAGCCGCACAAATTGCAAAAAAAAATAATTGCGAAATATTCTTGCTGCACATGCTGGAATTACCAAGTCAAATGAGCGATGCTATTTCTGGCGGAAGCGGAATTCCGGAAGTGATGCTCTTTATAAAAAAAGCAAACGAAACGTTTCAAAAAATCAAAGAACGTCCCTATTTGAATGGGATTTCCGTTAGTGAAACAGTTCATTTTGAAAGAGCATCAAATGGTATTTTAGCTTTTAGCAAAAAAAATAAAATCGACTTAATTGTAATGGGCTCACATGGATCTTCCGGAATTGAAGAATTACTTATAGGCTCCAATACCGAAAAAGTAGTACGCCTTTCAGACATACCCGTTTTAGTTATTAAAAAAGATGTAGGCAAATTTAATGGTAAAAATTTCGTTTTCGCATCTGATTTTTCGAATGAAATAAAAAAACCTTTCAAAAAAATGATCGAGTTCGCTAAAATATTTGATGCCAATCTATTTTTAGTAATGATCAGTACGCCAAATAGCTTCAAGCCCACCTTGCTTGGTGAAAAAATAATGAGTGATTTTATTGCAGATGTTGAGATTGAAAATTACTCCTTGCATATTTTTAATGACGTCAATGTAGAAAGTGGCGTACTCAATTTTTCAAATGCAATTAACGCTGATTTAATCGGACTCTGCACCCATGGCAGAACCGGATTCGCACATTTCTTTAATGGAAGTATTAGCGAGGACTTAGTAAACCATGCCGTTAAGCCCGTAATTACTTTTAAAATTTAATTTTTCGTCACAAAAATCATCCTCAAAATTAAATCCCCAAATTGCTATCTATCGCGCAGCAGAATCCGAAAGAACCCACTGGCAAAGATGCACTGCAATCTAACACAAGGCTAACTTTAGGAAATCAACAGAGCTTTCGATTCCGAAGGCCCAAACCCCACCATACCCCAATAGAGCCAATTAAGCCGTATTTAAAAAGAAAACACACTCTTATCTCGAGAGATATAGAAACCTGTCCGAAAGGAACGATGCGCTGTACTGATACAAAAAGAAGAGGTTCAGAAAACCTGCACAAAACATACCATTCCGCAAAAAAAAGACCATGCCCGATATATCCCCAAATCGAGTAGGTAGAGGGATTGCTCCCTCGCCCTCTCACACCACCGTGCATGCTCTCGCACACGGCGGTTTCTTTAGATCTTTGAACCTCTCGTAGTGCCATGCAAGATTATACAAGCCTTGTTCTTCAAACCAATTATTGTTCATAGCCTGGTGTACTTGTGGACTTCCTGACTTTCGCCAAAGTCCTTTTCCAGACAAGGCTATTATCCATGCTTGCCACTTCTTTACTCCTAATTTCGCTAGGAATTGTTGTAACGTAAATACTCTTTTGCATTGTTTTATTCGGTAGCATCGAAGTTTCCTTCGTATCCACCCATCTAAAATTCGCATTAATTTTGAGCATTTTGCGTATTGAAAATATTGTAACCATCCTCGTAAGGTGGGATTTAGTTCCGAGATAACTTGCTCAATACTTCTTCCTCGATTACGTTTGGTGATTAGTCGGATTTTCTCTTTGAAGCGTTCTTGATTTTGCTTTGAGATGGTTAGACAACCCCCTTTCTGGATTGTATATCCTAGAAATTTGGTTTGATCTACATCGCAAGCTTTGCTCTTGTCCTTGTTTACAACAAGTTTTAGTTTGTTTTCGATAAAGTTGCTTATCGATTGCATTACCCTCTCTCCCGCCACTTGGCTTTGTACGAAAATATTACAATCGTCTGCGTAGCGAACAAAATCCAAACGTTTGGATTTTGTTCGTGATATCCTTGGGCATGTATCCATACAGACCACAGAGATTTATGCTAGAGCTGACTCAAAACAAAAACGTGAGGCATTAGAGGCCGCATATGTTAATATTATACCAGCTCAGATAAGTGAAGGGATATGGGAAAAGGACTCGAAACTTAGGGAATGGTTAAAGAATTTCACAAAATAACCTATATCGTTATCCAAAGCTGTTTTAAAAAGTAAATAGAGTAAAACACTCATGAATAGTAACGCTTACAAGCAAACTTTGGATAACGATTTACTTTGGATAAGAAAAATTATCACGAGTTGTGATAATTTTTCTAAAGATTCAGACCTTCCAGTTTTGTGAGTCCTCCTAGTATCACCTTCGGCTCGTATCTGCTGTACTATGTCCTCTGCTGACTTCTTGAAACTCTTCTGTTTGCATCGCTACATCCATAGTCCCGTTGGAACAAGTTTCAAGACCTCTCGGGATAAGGCTCATTTTCTTTCCATGAGTTCTGCCTAATTTACTATATTGGGTTACGATTGAATTTTGGGCTTTCGCAATCTATTGCTCGCTTGCCCTCCCAAAGTTAGCCTTGTATTAGATTTCTGTACGTCAGAACCTCACTTTTGCTGATGGCTTCTTTCAGATTCTATCTCACGATAGACACCCTTGCCAATTGCTAGGTATTTGCTCTCGCAAATAATCTATCAATTCGGCGTGTACAGAGACTTACACTCTGCTAGAAAAAGACCATGCCCGACATACAAAAAAAGCCTCTCAAAAAATGAGAGGCTTTACGTTGGTCTACAAGGACTAATATCTTAATGTATCATTACATAACAAAAACACTCAATCCACTACAAACCAATTAGTTACACAAATAAAAAATAAAATAAAGTTCCACATTATATCGTTAAATATCATAAAATACCATACTTTTACTACGTGATTTACTACGCGATATTATCTTACTTATGAAACAAGCTACTCATTTTTTTAATTTAGAAGCAAAACCAACTAATTCAGGAGAACATTTAATTTTCTTCAACTTTAGTTATGGATTTAAAGAATATAATCTAAAAACAAAAAAACACATTTATCTACCAGTTAGATTATCTACGGAGTATAGAATCCAAAAAGAATATTGGAACGATCAACCTATCTATCGCCCTAACCAAACATATATTAAAAAATTCGGTAAAAACCTAAACAATGTTCTCGATAAAATAGAGACCACAAGTTATGGCCAATTGAATCTTTTCAGAGACCAACACGATAAAGATCCAACTCCAAATGAGCTAAAAACGTTAATTCTTGAAAAATTAGGAAGAACAATAAAATTAAACAATGACATTAGGATTATTGATTATATTGCTGAGACTGTAACTAGACGAACAGCCACAGAAATAACATCCAGTCAAAGATGGTCTGCTGCTACAGGAAATCAATATACCAATTTAAAAAATCATATAGAAAATTACGAAACCAATAAAAAAACAATTTTAACCTTCAGTAAATTAACAGGTGAAATATTCTTGGATTTTTTCAAAGAAATAAATGATATTCATAAAAAGGCAAATGATGAATATTATGCTCATAATACCATAGTCAAAGAAAATAAACATTTCAGAGCTATCCTCAATGCAGCTCTCAAAAACAATATATCTATAGGATTTAATCATACTAGTGAAGAATATGAAATAAAGAGAAGAGAAATAAAAAACGAAATAATTTTAACTATTGAACAACTTACTACCATCATTAATTCTGATGTAAATTATTCGAAAGAATTCATACATGCCAGAAACTATATTATTATATCTTCCTTTACGGGATTACGAATTAGCGACATGGTATATTTAAACGAAATAGAACCTAAAGACATCAAGCATAATTCAAAAAACTATTATTGTATCATAACTAAAATCAGGAAATCTAAAGAAAATAAAGATGAGCTAACAGCAACCATTCCTATTCTATCTCCAATTAAAACTTACCTACAGCAAAACAACAATAAATTTCCTAAATTTCCTGCTCAAACAAACATTAGAAAATACATAACCAAATATCTTAAACACTTAGAAATTGATAATTTAGTTGATGTAAAAAAATACTATTATACCATTGACAACCCCGTAATAACAAAAGAAAAACTAAGCGACATTTTCAATCCTCACGATTGTCGCTCCACATTTATTACCAATCTAAAAGAACTAGGAATTCTGGACGAAGATATTGAACCTATAACTCATCCAAAGCATAAATACAAATCCATTGTTCAAACGTATGATAAAACAAAATTAATTAGTAAAGCTGTAAACTTAATCAATATTTTAAATTCAAAAAAATCACCCCTCTACAAATACTAGAGAGTCCAACACTTAAACTCATTTTCTATAGTGATAAACTTTGCCTTCTAATAATTTTCAAACTATTATAACACCAGATTATTCTATTACTCGTATAATTGATTATTTGAACCCAATGGTACAAAATTCGAACCTTTTACTTGAAGATTTAAAGCTTTTGTACGAGATGTTATAAATTTGCAGGATATATTAAACCTCTTCACTAAGTACAACTATAGTTCCAATTGGAAAAAATTTTCTAAATACAATGTAATCAAATGTACAAAAAAGTTGTCAATAGAATAGGATCAATAGACATGCGCTTTTATGTAACAATGCGTTTTTTTTTGTGAAACTTTGGAATCAAACCATTCTGTTTTCCCAAGAATACTATTTTGGGTTTTGTTAGTGTCACTCAAACTGTAACTATTTTTTTATAACTGCTACAGTATGTAAACAAAACCAATAACGGTATGATTCCTATTTTTTTTTTTCATATTTTATGTTTGTTATATTTTGAAAAACGAATAATAGCATATAAAACTATTTGTCAATAATTTTATAAGCTATTTTTATGTGCATCCGTTTAATGATGAATTGTTTCAAGTCAATAATTGACTTTTTAATTGACTTTTATTATTTCATTTAATTTTGCTTTTCCACTTTCGTTAAACGCTTCAATATTGAAATAGTACTCACTTTTTTTATCTAAGCCTCTAAAGTCATACGAATTTTCATCGTAAACCATTATGCTGTTGTATAATTTATCAGGGGAAATCCCGTAATAAATAGCATGTCCAATTGCATCAGATTGTTTATTCCAATAAATCATTGCATTGCGTGGATCTGACGGATTCCTTTCTACTTTAAACCCGGTAACCGATTTTGGTTTTTCGGACAATCCATTTCCAAAAACACGAAAATCAGAAACGGCAAACAACCCTGTTGCAGCATGAACATTAACCAATTTTACGTAGCGGCCTTCAATGGACTTTGTTAATTCTACATAATCATGCGGAACGTCTTTATTATTTTTTGATTTGTCAACAACCAATTTCCAGACTTTCGCATCATCCGAAACTAAGATTCTATATTGGTGATAGAGATCCATAGCTTTGTTTAACTGTGTCGATTTATGATCGGCATAGTTGATCTGTAAAGCGTTAATTTGCATTTCTCTGCCCAAATCAATTTGGAGCCACTCCCCAGGATTATTAGTTTTTGCCGACCACCACGTTTGGATATTTTCATCCGTTACATTTTCAGCTCCAAAACACAATTTTTCGAAAACTTTTTTACCTTGATTGTCTATTCTATGCGTACGAGTTAAAGCACAAGTATCGATTGAAGAAACAGTTACTGTTTTTTTGTATGATAGTAACATCCAACCTGCAGATGCCCCTTTTGATTGATCCCGTTTTTGTTCGGATAATTTTACAGGAAAATCTCCGTAAGAAGTAATTGAATACATAATTCCATCTTTATCAAATCCAGCAGGAAACATATCAATGCGTCGTTCAAAACGGTCTTTCATTGAAATTTTGCAGGTTCCAGTATTCCAAAAATTACCATTTAAATCTTCAAAAGTATTCCCGTGTCCAGCTCCTATTACAAAGCCTCCGGGTTTATAGGACATCGGATTGTGTTTTTGATAAGTAAACGGCCCCAATGGATTATCACCTACATAAACACCATTTGCATAGCCTTTAAACTCTGTTCCTGGCGCAGCATATTGCAAATAATATTTACCATTATACTTACTCATCCACGCGCCTTCAATGAAATTACCCCATGGAGCGGGTTCCTGGTCGTTATTGGGGCCAAAACGCTCCCAACCATGCTCTTTAGGACGAATCCACAACACTTCTTTTATGCCTCGCTTATCAAAATCAACTGCTTCCTCCTGATTTGTATATTGGGAAACAGGTTGCGGAACATAATCTTTACTTTTAATAGGTTGCCAAGTTTTATAATCTAATTCGCAAGCAACCAGTGGATATGTTCCACTGGTTCCGTAATACGAATACAACCTTCCGTCATCATCCAAAAACACACCAGGATCTCCTGCGGGATGAATGATGCTGTCTACATGACGAGTCCAAAGACCTTCTTTTGGCTTTGCCGTTTTCCAGATAGGCATATTTGCATCTGGGCCAATCAAAAACAAAGTGTCGTTTATGGTCAGTGCCGAAGGACAACAAATATCACTGCTATGTGGCTGACGCTGAAAACTTCCGTAAACAAACTCCCAATTCGACATATCCTTACTCCAAAAGAATCCAGCCTGATTGGTTGCAAACAAATAATAATCACCTTTATAAGTCATAATAACTGGGTCTGCACTTGAACGACGAGACTCAGGAATACCATTATGATTCTCTACACCATATGCATAGCTTATATTCATTGGGTTACAATACGTTTTTTGTGAAATATTGGGATCAAACCATGCTGTTTTCCCAAGAATACTATTTTGAGTTTTATTAGTACCACTCAAAATGTAACTATTTTTTTTATAACTGCCACAGTATGCAAACAAAACCAATAATGGTATAATTCCTAATTTTTTCATATTTTATGTTTGTAATATTTTGAAAAACGGATAATAGCTTATAAAACTATTTGTCAACAATTTTATAAGCTATTTTTATGTGTATCCGTTTAATGATGAAATTGTTTTTTAAGTCAGTAATTAGATTTTCTAATTGACTTTTATTATTTCATTTAATTTTGATTTTCCACTTTCGTTAAACGCTTCAATACTGAAATAGTACTCAGTTCCTTTATCCAAGCCTCTAAAGTCATACGAACTTTCGTCATAAACCATTATGCTGTTGTATAATTTATCAGGGGCAATTCCGTAATAAATATTATAACCAATTACATCCGGTTGTTTCTTCCAAAAAATCATTGCATTGCGTGAATCTGATGGATTTCTGTCTACTTTAAATTCAGAAACTGGTTTTGGTTTCTCTGATAATCCATTTCCGAAAACTCTGAAATCTGAAACTGCAAATAATCCTGAGGCATTGTGAATATTCACCATTTTTATATAACGAGCCTGAATTGGTTTTGTGAGTTGTACATAATCATGAGGAACATCTTTATCGTTATTGGATTTATCAACTACTAAAGTCCAATTCTGGGCATCATCCGACATATAGATTTTATATTGATAATAAATATCCATCGCCTTGTTGTATTGAGTTGCTTTATGATCGGCATAATTGATTTGCAAAGCATTTATCTGCATCTTTTTACCTAAATCAAGCTGCAACCATTCGCCTGGTTTACTCGTTTTTGCAGACCAATAGGATTGAATATTCTCATCAGTTAAATTCGTAGCATTGTAACAAATTTTTTCGAATACTTTTTTTCCGCCTGTATCAACTCTGTGGGTTTGAATAACCATACATTCTTCGAATGAAGAAACAGTCACTGGCTTTTTATAGGATAGTAGCATCCAGCCAGAAGAAGCTCCTTTCTCATGATTACGTTGTTTCGTAGGAAGCAATATTGGAAAATCGCCATAAGATGTATTAGAATACATTATGCCGTCTTTATCGAATCCGGCAGGAAACATATCGATACGACGTTCAAAACGATCTTTTACAGAAATTTTACAAGTTCCGGTATTCCAGTAATTACCGTAGTTGTCGGCAAAAGTATTTCCGTGTCCAGCTCCTATTACAAAACCTCCAGGTTTATACGACAAAGGATTGTGTTTTTGATAGATAAATGGCCCTAATGGACTGTCTCCCACATGGACACCGTTTGCATACCCTTTGAATTCAGTAGCTGGAGCTCCATATTGCATATAATATTTACCGTTGTGTTTGGTCATCCAAGCTCCTTCAATAAAGTTACCCCAAGGGGCAGGTTCCATATCATTATTAGGGCCAAAACGTTCCCAGCCGTGTGCTGCAGGATCTACATTAACAACTGCTTTTATTTCCCCATAAGGACGCTGAATATCTTCAACTTCGGTTGCAGTATATAGTTTTTCATAATCAGCCTGATTTCCTTTTGGAAGCCAAGTGTTGTAATCCACTTCTACACCACAAAGCGGCAATTTTCCGCTTGAACCGTAGTACATATACACTTTTTTATCGTCGTCCTGAAAGATGGCCGGGTCCCAAGTGGGCAACATAGCTGTTTCTACATGGCGAGTCCATCGACCAGATTTTGGATTGGCTGTCTTCCAAACTGGATGGTCTTTTTTCCAAGTTGAACCTACATAAAAAAGAGTGTCGTTTACCACCCAAGCGGCCGGAGCACATTGGTCGTCATCGCTAGGAAGACGCTGAAAACTGCCGTAAACAAATTTCCAATCTGACATATCCTTACTCCAAAAGAATCCGGCTTGGTTGGTTGCGAACAGGTAATAGTCGCCTTTATAGGGAATAATTACAGGATCGGCACTCGAACGGCGGGAAACAGGGATTCCGTTGTGATTTTCAACAGAATAATTGTAGCCAATATTAATGGGGTTACAATAGGTTGAGGCAGATTTATTAGGGTCGAACCATTCCGTTTTTCCAATATTATTGGATTTAGATTGTGCTGTGCCGATTTGACAGCCCAACACGAGTAATAACAGCGGTATTAAATACAGTTTTCGCATTTTTGCATTTTTTTAAATTATTTTGATTTCTATAATCTATTACGATTTTTTGCCATAAAAGACACTGGTTTTATTTTTCACGACAACTTATATAACAACTTTCCAAGCGAAAGTTCATATTTTTACGGATATTTTATATTGTTTTTAAGATCATTGAATACTTTGGCCGTGAAAAATATTCATGGCTAAAACCAAAAAAAGAGAAAAAAAAACATTTCATTCTATGTGTTTTTATTATGGATATATGCAAATAAAATTGTTCTTTTTTGTGGCTATATATAAGGTTTACTTGTAACATATTCTTTTTTTTGTTGAAAAATTTTAATAAAATCAGAAGAAAAATGATATATAGCCTTCTTATTTAACTAATTCAAATTCGGCTTTTAAGTTCGCGTCAGAATTATTACCAACGAAAATTTCAAAATCTCCTTCTTCAAAAATATATTCTAAATTATCATTATAAAATTTCAAATTCTCAGGAGTTATTTCAAAATGAATTATCTTTTTTTCGTCTTTTTTGAGAAAAACTTTTTGAAATCCTTTTAATTCTCTAACTGGTCTTACCACAGATCCCACTAAATCTCTTATATACAATTGAACAACTTCTTCCCCATCAAAATTTCCTGTATTTTCAACAGTAACAGAAATTTTTAAAGTATCATTTGTCGTCTTTAGTTTTGAATTAGAAAGCTTCAAGTTGGAAATTTCAAATTTTGTATAACTCAATCCATATCCAAACGGAAATTTAGGGCTATTTTTTTCATCAATATAAGCTGATACATAACTCGTTTCATTTTCATTACTTGCTGGCCTTCCTGTATTGTAATGATTATAATAAATTGGAATTTGTCCTTCGCTTCTAGGAAAAGACATTGGCAGTTTTCCAGCTGGATTATAATTCCCAAAAACAACATCTGCAATCGAGTTTCCAGCTTCACTACCCAACCACCAGGTATAAGCAATAGTTTCAATATTATCTGTAGCCCAATTGAAAATAAGGGGTCTTCCAGCGTTAATCAAAAGCACAATTGGCTTTCCTGTTTTATGAATTTCTTTTAATAATTCTTCTTGAACTCCAGGTAATTGCAAAGAACTTCGGCTTTTTGCTTCACCACTCATATCGGGTGCTTCACCCAACGTCATTATGACCACATCGGCTTTTTTTGCAGCTTCAATCGCTTCGTTAAATTGTGATTTGTCTTGATCATTTACGTTACAACCTTTGGCATAAATTAAATTTGAAGTTGCATCCATTTGTTTTTTGAGTCCTTGATATTGAGATACGATTAACGAAGCATCGTCAGGCCAAGACATAGACCAGAAACCTAAATTTTCAGAAACCGCTTTACCAAAGGGACCAATAAGTGCAATGTTTTTTGTTTTTTTAGATAATGGTAATAATTGCTTTTCGTTTTTTAGAAGTACAATACTTTTTGCGCCAATATCTCTTGCGTGTTTGCGATGTTCTGGATTATTAAACTGTGAATCTTCTCGTTTTTGATTGCAAAATTTGTATGGATCTGTAAATAATCCTAATTCATATTTTTTAATTAAAATTCTTTTTACTGCGTCATCAACAAGTTTTATATCTACTTTGCCCTCTTTTACCAATTGAGCCAAATGATTTTTGTAACTTCTGCTTTCCATATCCATATCGCTACCTGCTTCAATAGCAACTTTTGCAGCCTGATAATTATTTTTTACAAACCCATGTTGAATCATCTCACCAATACTTCCCCAATCACTTACAACAAAACCATTAAAATTCCATTGCTTTTTTAACACTTCTCTTTGTAAAAATTTGTTTCCGGTTGCCGGAATCCCATTCAAATCATTAAAGGAATTCATCAAAGTTCCTACACCAGCATCAACAGCAGCTTTAAAGGGAGGCAAATACGTTTCGTATAATTGTCTCAAACTCATATCAACCGAATTATAATCTCTGCCACCAACGGCTGCTCCATATGCGGCAAAATGTTTTGCACAAGCCATAACGGCATCTGTATTTCCCAAACCGTTTCCCTGAAAGCCTTTTACCCTTGCTTTGGCAACAAGAACTCCAAGATAAGTGTCTTCACCGGCGCCTTCCATTACTCTTCCCCAACGTGGATCTCTACTTATATCGACCATAGGGGCAAATGTCCAATGAATTCCATAAGCAGCTGCTTCTACAGCTGCAAAACGAGCTGATTTTTCTATAACAGCCATATCCCAACTGGCCACCTCTGCTAGGGGAATTGGATAGTTTATTCTAAAACCATGAATTACATCTTGACCAAATAATAGTGGAATTTTTAATCGACTTTGAAGTGCGAATTCTTGCAATTCTCTGGTATGATTCACTGTAATCACGTTTAACATGGAACCAACAAGACCATTTTTAATTTGACTTTGCTTATCGCCCTCCTTTGTAATTGGCCCCGTATGAGTCCATTCACCAGAATATTGGTTAAGTTGTCCTATTTTTTCTTCCAAAGTCATTTTTGACAATAAATTTCCAATAAAAGAATTCATCTTTTGTTCTTTTGATTGTGAATAAGCCAGTTGTATTGAAGTAACCATTAAACAAAAAATCAATAACAGTTTTGTAGTTTTTTTCAAGTTTAAAAAATTTGTGTGCATATGTATAATGATGTAAAAAAGATTGAAATTGAAATAGGAGTATTATTATGTTTAGAACTTTCGAAAAAGAAAATTATAATTTCAGTGTTAAAAATAATAGCTCTGAAAAAAAATAAAAATTAATATCCTATAGGGATAATATGTTTGCTGAAACAGGATATCAAAATGGGTTTAAAAACTTATTCTAACTTCTAATGAAGATTAAAAAACATTATTTGTTTTCACTAAAAGAATATAGAACCAGTTTTTTTTAAAATAGGAAATAGTTTCATAAAAAAAAACCCTTCGATATAATTACCGAAGGGCAATCACTAAATAAACAAACCAATTTATTTAATCAACTCAAAACTAGCATTATTATCTGTATCCGAATCTCCTCCAACAAAAACTTCGAATTTTCCTGGTTCTGCAACATATTTCAATTCTGAATTATAGAATTTTAAATCATTTGCAGAAATTTCAAATGTCACCGTTCTTGTTTCTCCTTTTTTAAGGAATATTTTTTGGAATCCTTTTAGTTCTTTTACTGGACGTGTAACCGATCCCACCAAATCTCTAGTATACAATTGAACCACTTCTTGACCATCATAATTTCCGGTATTACTAATATCTACAGCAACTTTTATTGTGGAATTTGAAGTCATTTTATTCGAAGAAATGTTTATTTTTCCGTATTTAAAAGTCGTATAACTTAATCCAAAGCCAAATGGAAATAAAGGTTCGTTGCGCTCATCTATATAGTTAGAACGAAATTTTTCAAACTTTCCTTCTTTGTTTGCAATTGGACGACCCGTGTTTTTATGACTGTAATAAATTGGTACTTGACCTACACTTCTTGGAAATGTCATAGTAATTTTGCCTGATGGATTAACTTTACCAAAAAGAACATCCGCAATTGCATCACCTGCTTCGGAACCAGCAAACCATGCATTTAAAATAGCCGGAACGTTGGCATTTTCTTCAGTAAGGACTAAAGGACGACCTGTGAATAAAACTAAAACAACTGGTTTCCCTGTTTTTAGTAATGCCTTTAATAAATCTTTTTGTGTTTGAGGTATTTCTAGATTGGTTCGGCTAGAACATTCGCCACTCATCTCTGCCGATTCGCCTAACGCTGCAACAATGACATCTGCTTTTGATGCAATTTCAATTGCTTCTTTTTGCAATTCTTCTTTAGAACGATTATCGCGATGAAGTGTTTTTCCAAACATTGTAGCGTTTTCTTCAAATGTGGCATTGTCATCCAAATTCGAACCTTTAGCATATACAATTTTGGAGTTGCTATTATTTTTTAATCCTTCAAAAAGTGAAATCGATTTTCCATTGGATGCTACACTCCATGTTCCCACCATATTTTCTTTGGCATCCGCCAATGGGCCAACAAGAGCTATAGTTCCCGATTTTTTTAAAGGTAACAATTCATTGTTATTTTTTAACAAAACCATTGATTGCGAAGCTATAAATCTAGCTTCATCACGGTTTTCTTGTGTGAAAATATCTTTTGCAACACGACTTTCATCACAATATTTATACGGATCTTGAAAAAGCCCTAAATCGTATTTGGCATTTAATATTAAACGAACGGACTCATCCACTTGTTTTTGAGAGACTTTACCTTCTTTAATAGATTTGGCAATAGTAGAGATGAAGCCTTCTCCTATCATATCCATTTGAACACCTGCTTTTAAGGCAAGTGCCGAACACGTTTGCAAATCACCCATTCCATGATCAATCATTTCGTTTATTCCTGTATAATCTGTTACCACAAAACCTTTGAAACCCCATTGTTTACGAAGTACATCGGTAAGTAACCATTTATTGCCAGTGGCAGGAATGCCGTCAATTTCATTAAATGAGGCCATTGTAGAACCTGCACCAGCATCAAAAGCAGCTTTATAAGGAGGCAAATATTCATTATACATCCTTATTCTACTCATATCCACCGTATTGTAATCCCGTCCTGCTTCTGCAGCACCATATAGTGCAAAGTGTTTTACACAGGCAAGTATGGTGTTATTTTTGGATAAATCAGTTCCTTGATACCCTTGTACCATAGCTTTTGCAATTAATCCTCCCAAGAATGGATCTTCGCCTGAGCCTTCTGCACATCTGCCCCAACGAGGATCACGAGCTAAATCAACCATAGGTGAAAACGTCCAGTTGATACCGTCTGCACTAGCTTCCTTGGCTGCAATTTCTGCACTTCGCTTTATTAAATTCATATCCCATGAACTGGCTAAACCTAATGGAATAGGAAAAACAGTTTCATAACCATGAATTACATCCATACCAAAAATAATTGGTATTTTCAATCTACTCTTTTCAATTGCGATTTTTTGAAATTCTTTTATTTTGTTTACTGCTCTTCCCTTGCTGTTGGTACTAATATTGAATAACCCCCCTACTTTGCCTTCTTCAATTTTTTTGGCAATATTTGAACTTTGTGCTTGTCCTGTTACAATATCATCGGCACCAGGAAGATTTAACTGCCCTAGTTTTTCTTCCAAAGTCATTTTTGCTATTAATTCGGCTACGAATTCGGCTTTTGGTTTAATTTTTACCGCTTTTTTAACTTCCACTTTTTGGCTGTAGCTCAAAAAAGTACAACCTAGGAACATTATAATTAACTTACTTCTCATTTTTTATTTGTTTTTTATTTGTTTAAACATCCAATCATAAATTTCTTGGTTGTCATATACTCTTGACCAACTATCGTGACCCGCATCATCGAAAATAGTTAGTTCAACATTGGCATTACACTTTTTTAATTTTTTATAAATGGTAATTGCATAATCCACATTGACAACATCATCGAGCAAACCATGAAAAATTCGGGTAGGAATGTTTTTGATTTTGCAGTCTTCAATCATAGGAACTCTGTCTACAAATCCTGCAATTGGCACAAGTGCAGCAAAAGTTTCAGGATGAGCAAAGGCGAGATTCCAAGCGCCCCATCCGCCCATACTTAGCCCAGTGAGATAAATTCTATTGGCATCAATATTGTTTTCTTTTTGAATTTTTAATATCAAACGGTGCAATACTTCTTCATCCCAATATTCATTCTCTGGGCATTGTGGAGCCAGAATATAAGCATCAAGTTCGTGAGTATTGATGTATTTGAAAGGTCCATGAACTTTTACTTTTTCTATATCAGTACCTTTTTCGCCTGAACCATGGAGAAAAATTAGCAACGGTTTTTTTTCTTTAGTATCAGCTGGAATGTGTAATGCATAACCCAATTTGTGTTTTTGAACGATTTCTGTTTTCATTGTCCCCTTTACATCACTTTGCGCAAGAGAAACTATGGAAAAGAATAAAGAAAGTATTGCTAATTTACATTTCATCTTAAATTAATTTTAAAATCCATATTTACCAGAATGAAAGCCAAGATCAATTAAACCTTGTTTTACTTCAGGTGCGTTCATAAGCAATTGCCATAATAAACCCGAACGGTAATTCTCTAACATGACCATTTCGGGCCCTTGGTCAATGGCTAAATAACGTTGTGCGGTCCATTGATACTGTAAGCTATGTGCATCATAAAATCCCGCCACACCCCAAGTATCCTTTTTATAATTTTCATATAAATTACGCATGAGTGCTTTGGATTCTACAGGTGTATAAACAATGGAGCTTATTGCTGCTGTTGGCGAAATAACTCCTTTGTCATTGCTTGGCATATGGGCATTATAGTCAATAGATCCATCGGTATTTCTAGAATAGGACGCGGTCAATCCCCAATAATTAGTACCATATCCTTTATAACTTTTAGGATTTGTAACACAATATAAATAATCAATTTTTACCTGATTTGAATTCAAATCCCAATAATTGGCATATTGATCACTCAATTCATGTGGATCTAAACCTAAATAAGAATAATGTGCCCAAAATAGCGGACCTCCAAATTCTTCGGCGCCATTGTGTTTTAAAATTAAAGGCAAATTGTATTTTGTCCCAGCCGAAACAATGCCTCCGCTTCTAGCCCAGCCTTCATGATACGCTATTGGAGCAATCGCATGTGTTGGCGAAGCTGCAGCCATAATATAAGTAATCAAACATTCGTTATACCCTTCGAGAGGAAAATTCATTTGCCATGCGTAATTAGGTGACCAATGCCAAAATAATTTATTCTGATTGTTAGTGTACCATTGCCAATCGACTCCTTTCCAAAGAATATTGTATTTTTGAGCTAATTCTTTTTCATCCGTTGTCCCATTTTTTAGGTATTCCCGGACGGTTATCATTCCAGCTACCAAGAATGAAGTTTCTACTAAATCACCTCCATTATCTACCGTTCCAAAAGGGATGACATGGCCTGTATTTCCATCTATCCAATGGGACCAAGCACCATGAAAACGGTCGGCAGTAGTCAGGAAATTGGCTATTTTATTTAGCCGTTCTATACCTTGATCCCTAGTAATATAACCCCGAGACATGGCCGAAACAATAGCCATTAGCCCGAAACCAGAACCGCCTGTTGCAACAATATTTTCGTCAAAGGCTGGATCTTGAGGAATGTATCGCTCTCTTGCCATTCCTGAATTAGTTTGAGCATAATTCCAGAAATAGGCAAACGTTTGTTTTTGCACTGCATCCATAAGTTCTTCATCTGATAATTTTACAACGGGAACAACCTGTTCGGTAGCAGTTGTTACCACACTCGATGATGAATTACAACTAAATGTAATCAAAAGGATTAGTGAAACTGAAAATTTTTTCATTTTTTGGTTTTTGTTTTTTATACAAATTGGCAACAATATCGTTTGGTCACCACTAATACTACAGCCCCGATTTTGGCAAACCCTTATTGGTAGCTAGTGTTTTTCTCAGACCGTATTTTTACTCTATTTAATCAATAATCACTTCATCAAGAACGTATATTTTTTATCAATTGTTACGCTTTTCCAATTGTCAGTCCTAAATGGAACTGCTGAAAGCCCCTCTGCATTAAACAGATTACATTCAGAATCATCTCCTTTCCAGCCAAAACGGACAGAAACTGGCTTTGGTACTTCTATGCTTTCTAATATTACTTGATTAACTTTTTCCGTTTTTGCTTTCGCAGGATAAAATTTTTGGTCGCTTCCTGCAATTTCAAACCCTTTTAATTCTCCATTTTCATTTTTCATTTGCAACGTTGAATTTACATTTTCAAAAGTTACAATTACTTTATTTCCTTTTATTTTCATTGATTTATATTGTGGACTTTTGCAAATTCTTTTTTTATTATAATCATTATTTAAAGTTAGGTTTGCTAATCTTTTCCCTACATCTTGTTTGTTTGTTGGGTGAATATCTTTTGGGTTTCCTATGTCTGTTGTTACAATCATTCCTGTTTTTGGAATGGAT
Organism: Flavobacterium kochi; assembly: GCF_048286715.1. Classification (NCBI taxonomy): domain Bacteria; kingdom Pseudomonadati; phylum Bacteroidota; class Flavobacteriia; order Flavobacteriales; family Flavobacteriaceae; genus Flavobacterium; species Flavobacterium kochi. The sequence continues at coordinate 39,843 of NZ_JBLVPW010000003.1, read as the reverse complement.
AAAGCCAATGTCTGTGCTTCACGTAATTCAGCCCAATCCGAACCTTCATTACTGTTTCCTTTTGTTTCAAATGTGGCTAATTGAACAAAATAAAAAGGAAATTCATTGTTCCACTTTTTTCTCCAATCTTGTATTAATAAAGGAAATGATTTTCTATATTGAAAGGCTCTTTCGGCATTACTTTCGCCTTGATACCAAATTATGCCTTTAAAAGCAAAAGGAATTAAAGGCTCAATCATCGCATTATAACACAAACTTGGAAATTGATTTTGATTGGCTTCTAATTTTATGCTTTCAACTTGAAATTTCCAATCGCCAGCCAAAGAAATTGTTTCATTTTCTAAATCTAATCTTACGTTTTCTGGTTTTTCCCAAATTCCGCCACCACCGCCACCATCTATCACTTTTACCACAATCACATTTTTTCCTGCTTTTAAAACTCCTATTGGAATAGTATAAATACGTTCAGCATCCCATTGATTCATTTCGCCAATCTTTACATTGTTTATATAGGTAACATCACCATCATCAATTTTTGAAAGGTGTATTATAGCAGTTTTTTTACTTTGTTCTTCGGTTAGTTCGATGGTTTTTCTTATCCAAACAACACCATCAAATTCGCCTAATGATTGTTGCTCCCACGCTTTTGGTTGATATAAAATAGGTAGTTTGCTATCATCAAAACTGAGTTCTTTAAATTCTTTTTCACTAAATGATTTTAGTTTTACAGTTTGAATTTGTTCAACTTTTTGTACCTGTTTTAAAATATTTTCTTTGTTTAAAGAATCTATATGGATTTTGGGCATTTTAGCAATCATTTCCTTAAATTCATCACTGCTTTCAAATCCTTCTCGGCTTATCCAAGTTTCAATATTTGTTCCGCCCCAACTGGAATTTATTAAGCCTATCGGAATTTTTAATTCGTTATATAATTTTTGGGCAAAAAAATACGCTGTTGCTGAAAAATCACCCACAGTGGTTGAATCGCAAACGCTCCAATTGCCACCTGAAATATCCTTCTCTACAATAGAATTTATGTTTTTTTCTACTTTTATATAACGAATAAAAAGGTTATTTGCTGTTTTTTTTTCTTCTTTGAAATTATTTGAATACCTAACCAACCATTCCATATTGGATTGTCCAGAACACAACCAAACTTCACCCACTAAAACATTCTTTATTTGGATAGAATTTTCTCCTGAAATGTTTAATTGAAAAGGACCACCTGCTTTTTCCAAATCAAGTTTTACAGACCAATTCCCTTTGGAATCTGCAATTACATTTTTAGTTTGATTATGAAATTGGATCTTAATTTTTTCACTCGGATTTGCCCAGCCCCAAATAGGAATTTGTACATTGCGTTGCAATACCATATTATCTGAAAAAAATTTGGGTAGCGTTACTTTTGCGTTTACTAATAAACTACAAAATGAAAAGGCTAAAAATAAAATGACTTTATTCATTGATTTTAAATTATATGTTAGGTATGTTTTAAATCTTTTGTTTTCAAACTCGAAAGTTTGTTGTCAGTACGGCTGTTAATACACTTGCCACCAACGTTATTTTATCATTCTCTTTTGTTCAATCAATAGGGCATTGACTTAAAATTAATGAGTTTTTATATCAGTCAAGTTATTATTTTAATGCCTGATAAATTAAAATCTTGAGTTTTTGATTAAAGTCATCAAAATAGATACTCGGCGATAAGTTGGTAATCACTTGAAGCACTATTTCTTCTTTTGGATCAATCAAGTAGTCGCTGCAAAACCCACCACCCCAGCCAAATGCACCAACACTGGCAAGTTCAGCAAATTTTGTTTTGGCAGTTATCAGTTCAAAACCTAACCCAAATTTGTCATTTCGCCATAAATCAGAATCACCAATTTGATTGCGTGACATTAAGTCAACAGTTTTTCTGCTTAATATCTGGTTATTATTAAAACTGCCTCCATTTAATAGCATTTGACAAAATTTAGCATAATCAAAAGCTGTACTTACCATACCTGCTCCACCTGAAAAATAGGTTTGTGCACCTGAAATTGCAAACATACGTGCAGATTCATCGGTACTAATGGTAATAGGATCGGTTTCTTTAGCTTTGCCATACAACTCAACCAATCTATTTTTTTTATTTTCGGGCAAATAAAAATAAGTATCATTCATTCCAAGTGGTTTTGTTACTCTTTCATAAATGGCTACATCTAAAGGTTTTCCAGATAAAATTTCGACAAGGCGACCAATGACATCAACACTTAATCCATAGTCAAATCTTACACCAGGATCAACTTTCAATGGACGCTTTCCTAATCTGTTGATAGCATCTTCGAGTTTGTCGGGTTTCAATGAATTGAAATAGGGTATTTTGAATTGGGGAAGAACGTCTAATGGAGTCTCGTAAGGAATTCCTGAATTATGAGACAATAGTTGACGAATAGTAATTTCAGATTTTGCAGGTCGGGTTTTGTAATTACCACTTGCAGGATTAATAGTGTCATAACTTACCAATACTACCGGATTTTTAAAAGCGGGTATGTATTTGCTGATGGGGTCATCTAATAAAAATTTACCCTCCTCATACAAGGTCATCAAAGTAACAGATGTTAATGCTTTTGTTTGAGAAGCAATCCTATAAATATTTGAGGTAATTGCAGGTGTTTTCTTTTCACGATTGCTGTATCCAAAGGCCTTGTGGTAAACAATCTTACCTCTTCGTGCTACAAATATTACAGCATTAGGAGCTTTTCCGTCATCAATAAATTGTTGCATCCATTTGTCAATTCTTTGTAAGCGTTCGGCTGAAAAACCTATATCAGATGGCTTAGTAGCTTTGCTGAATTGTTGCGGACGGTCTATACTTCGTAATCGTTCTGCTGAAAATCCAACTTCAGATGATTTAGTTAAAATTGGATATTGTTGCGAATTAGGTGTAGTTTGTCCAATAGCAGTTCCACAAACAGAAAGAAACAGAAGGATATTTGTGATTAAAGATTTCATATTCTTTTTAGCTTTAACAATTATTTTCTATGGTCGTCTTAACACTATCTCGGAGGTGTCATTAAAATGGCTTATAACAAGGAATAAATATTATAAAAATATCTATTCACAGTCTTATCTAAAGTAAAAAAAACTTGCCATAGAAAACACTATTGCTATGACAAGCTTATTTGTATTATTTCTTTTCAGCAAATAAAGTTTGAACATCTGCAAGTGGAAGTGCCGTATTATATAATCTAAAATTATCAAATGAACCTGTCCAAGAATTCATCCAACCTTCTTCAGGGTTTCCTGAGCCTCCTATTCTAAATCCATTTATTCTAGATGCATTAAATTTAACCGCACCATGGTTATTCCATGATTTATCGGCATATTTTACCCCATCCTTATAAAATGACATTTTAGAAGTTGCAGCATCGTAAACAAAGGCTAAATGATGCCATTGATCATCAAATAAACCAGGTACGCTATCCCCATTTACCCACTCAAACCAGTGGTCTCCTGTTCCTTGCTCATCTACAAATAATTTTACAATTGGTTTTGCAGCCGTTCCCTCCATCAACAAAAACATGGATGCTTTTGCCCAGTTATCACTAGTTAATGCAAATGCAAATTCAGTTTGAGTTGGTACTGCACGTTTAGACCAAAATGCAACAGTAAAACTACTTGCAGTTTTTGCAAAATCATTTGCAGAAGGATAAGCGATGAATTTTTTGGCAACTCCTCCTTTTATACCTTTTCCAGAAATCCCTTCTGTAGGAGTTAACGGATTATCTGTTGGAAATTTTGCACGAATATTATCCACTGCAAATTTTAAAGGATCTGTTGCTGTATCATCGAAAGGTACATAAAACTTTAATGGACCGCCGACGGCATTGGCGTCTTTAGGATAATCACCCAATACAGGTCTATCCATTTCCTGACATCCAGTAAATACTAATGAAATAAATGCTATTCCAAAAGCCTTTTTTAGTATTGATTTATTAATTTTCATAATGTTTTTTATTAAATCGAATTTTTATTAATAATTTGAATTTTGAATTAACACACCACCAGATTTATCGATTGAAGTTTGAGGAATTGGTAAAAATTTATTTTTATCCTGATATCCTAAACCTCCTAATACTGAAGTTGCATCTCCCCATCTAACTACATCATAGAATCTTTCGTTTTCCATTGCAAACTCAACTCTTCTTTCTTGCTTAATTGCAATTCTTAAATCAGATTGAGCACTTGTGGTAATTTTTGGCAAAACAGCGTTATTACCTCCTCTTGCTCTTAATCGAATCATTTCTAAATAAGCTATTGCTTGTGAACTATTTCCTAATTCATTTGCTGCTTCAGCAGCCATCAATAATACATCTGCATATCTTAAAATCTTGATATTCTCCCAGTTGTTTTGATTTTGATTGTATTTAGTTCTTGTACTCGCTTCAGTATAAGCTTTTTTATTCCAATACATTCGATCCAAAGGAGGACTCGCAGGTAACGTACCACTACCATAACCCCCATCATCTTGACCGGAAGTTAAAATAGTTTCATTTTTTCTAGGATCACCAGCTTCAAACGCAGCAATTAAGTTAGTGGTTGGAACATTAAAACCCCAACCTAAATCCCAACTACCAGTACCTCGAACTCCTTGAGAAACATAATAAATATTAGAATAATATACGTTAGCAGTAGTAATTAATTGTTGCACTTCAAATATAGATTCACTTGAATTATTTCCTTGAATATTAAATAAATCTTTAAATGACGGATTTAATGAATATGCACCAGAATTAATTACTTCTTGACATTTAGCATACGCATTGGTATAATCTTTTTGATACAAATATAATTTAGCCAACAAGGTGTTTGCAAAACCTTTTGTAGCTCTGCCAGGATAAGCAGGCCAAGTCAATGGTAAATTTTGAATTGCATATTCTAAATCTGCTTTAATAAATGCATCTACTTGTGCAATTGTAGATTTGGCTTTTATACCATCTGTTACATTCACAATTTTAGAGTCTATTATAGGAACTTCTCCATAATCCCTGCGCAAGTCAAAATAAGCGAAAGCTCTAATTACTCTTGCTTCAGCATTATTTACTAATGTACCATTATCTGTAAGCCCTGATTTAGCAACATCATCAATTAAATCATTACAAGCATAGATCAAACTGTAGTGGTCATTCCAATAACCTTCGCTTAAACCTTCTGTTGCTGTATATTGAAAATGATCATACACATTCCCTGCCGCAGCTTGATCTCCTGCTGAACTTCCTTTTTCAGCATCATCTGAACGAATACTTTGAAGCCAATATCGATTCCAACTTGCTACGGAAGAAGTACGCAATTTACCGTACAATCCAAAAGCAGTTGCTTCAAATCCTCCAGCAGTTAAATCCCCTTTTACTGCAACCCCTAAAGGTTTTGTATCTAAAACATCATCATTACATGAATATTGTGTTGATAAAATGAGTACTCCAATAACCACCCATTTAAAATTTAAAACTTTATTTTTCATTTTTTGTATAGTTATATTATGTTAAAAAGTAGCACTTAATCCAAATGTTGTAATCATAGGAACCGGATAACCGCCATTATCTACATTAAATTGAGTTGCTGAACCACCTGCATCAGGAGTAAATCCCGAGTTATTTTTCCATGTATATAAATTTTGGGTATTTATATATAATTTTAAATTTTGAATTTTAAAGTCTCTAATCATCAAAGTATTAAAATTATATCCCAATTGAACATTTCTTAATCTTAAATAACTACCATCTTCTATCATATAAGTAGAATTCAGTTTATTATAATCTGATCCTTCATAAACTCTCGGCTCCCAGTTTGATGTACCTGCTCCGGTCCATCTATCTTCACGATCTTGTCTATAATTAAATTGTGCAAAAGTACTTCCGTTCCCCCAATTCCTCCATACTTCATTTCCATAAACTCCTTGGAAATCCATAGAGAAGAACCAATCTTTATAATTTGCATTTAGACTTAATCCATACGTAAAATCAGGTGTAGGGTTACCAATTATGGTTCTGTCGTCTGCAGTTATTTTACCATCTCCATTTACATCTTTGAATTTTAAATCTCCTGGTGCGTAATCTCCAACACCGCTTGGTGCAGAAGCTAAAATATCAGCATAGGATTGATAAATCCCCTCTACTACATAGCCGTAGAAAGATCCTATAGGATCTCCTGCCCTTGTAATTGCCGGTCCATCATATATAGAATAACCATCTTTAAAAACAGAGTTTACTTTGTTATTTAATGTTGTTAAATTACCACCAATAGAATAACTGAAATCATTAGAAATTTTATCGTTCCAAGAAGTAGAGAATTCAAGTCCTTTATTTTCAATTTGTCCAGCATTGGTATAAAATGTTTCTCCTTTATCATCAACAACGTTTACTAATAAATCATCTGTTAATTTATGAAAATATACCGCTTCAAATTTAAATCGATTATCTAATGCTCCTAATTCAAAACCTCCCTCGTACGATTTAACAGTTTCCCATTTCAAATTAGAGTCAGCTCTATATGCAAACACAAAAGCTGGAACTACTTGAGTACCGAAAACGCTACTGGATCCTTCAGTATAATTTGGCAAGTAAGGATAATGTAGAGATGTAAATTGATTTCCTAATTTACCATACGAACCTTTAATTTTTAGATAATCCAATACTTTTTGATTCTCCATAAATTTTTCTTTGCTTACTTCCCAAGCTCCACCTAAAGACCAAAAATTTTGATATCTGTTGGCTGGCGATAATTCTGATGAAGCATCTCTTCTGAAAGAAGCATTCAATATGTATTTTCCATTATAGTTATACAATAAACGCGCTAAATTAGATGTAGTAGCTCTATCCCATTGCTCTGAATTTGAAACCCTTGTTGCAGAATTTCCGAAAGGAAATACATTCAAATACCACCATCTTGGATCATTTGGAATTTGTTGATTTATATTACCAGAAACACTACCGCTAATTTTTTCAAAATATTGGTAATATGTGGTACGTCCCAATAATGCCGTGAAATTGTGCTCTCCAATCTTTTTAGTATAAGTCAATAAAAGATCTTGTTGTGATTTCTGTTCAGTAGAGTTAAATTGGTTTACATTAGTTAGGGTTCTACCGCCAGAGGAAACCACTTGGTCACTTTCAGCAGCATATACATCAATTAACGGTGTATACCCCCTACCTTTTTTTACATCCATATCTCCCATAAAAGCATATCGGATAGTAAAATCTTTTAAGAATTTTAATTCTGCAAATACATTACCAACGAATCTATATTGATTATTAATTTTGGTTCTAATTTCTTCATTCACAGGAATTAACGGGTTACCTATTTGTGCTCCACCAATTTGTATTGGTAATTGATTATAAACTCCGTCAGCGTTATAAGGACTTACTATTGGCGTAGCTATTAAAGCAGAAACAAAATTACCTTCTCCAGGAGTTTTTGATTTATATCCATTTAATCCAGCTCCAACTTTAAAGTTTTTACTCACTTTAAATTCATCATTTACATTAAAAGTGACTTTTTCTAATTTTTCTTTTTTAATTAATCCTTCCTCTGAAATGTTTCCTATACTGAATTGGAGTTTATTTGTTTCGGTTCCATTTGACAGACTCAAACTATTATTTTGAACAATTGCACCCTGATTTGCTATTTGATCTATCCAGTCAGTATTGCCATTGTATTTATCATAATAACTAAAAGCTGGCAACCCTTCATTTACCAATCTTTCATTGTATAATGTTTTAAATAAAGTTGCATCAGCTAATTTTGGCTTATTGACAATGTTTTTAATACCAAGAGATGAATTAAAGTTCACAGTAAATTTACCAGTTTTTGCTTGTTTAGTAGTTACCAAAATTACCCCATTAGCACCTCTAACCCCAAAAATCGCCAATGATGAAGGGTCTTTTAATACATCTATAGATTCAATATCATTAGGGCTAATAAAATCCATATTGTCATTAAACAAACCATCAATTACATATAAAGGTTTAGTTTGTCCTCTACTAATAGTTCCACGAATCCTGATATCTGGCTCCTGTCCTGGTCGACCTGAATTTACAACAGTTAAACCCGCAACCTTTCCTTGCAATGAAGCTATCGGATTGGTATTTGGCTTATCTGCAACCTCTTTTCCACCGATTCTAACAGAGGAGCCTGTCAAATCTCCCTTTTTTGCAGTTCCATACCCAATGACAACTACCTCTTTCAGTTCGGTGTCTTTGGACTCTTTTAGTTTAATACTCATTACTCCTGCAGTTGCTTTTGTAGTTATAGCATCAAAACCTACCAAACTAATTTTTAATACCTCACCTACTTTGGCATTGATATTAAAATTACCGCCAAAATCAGTATCAGCTGAAGTCTTGGAATCAGCAGCAACTATCATTGCACCAGGAACCCCAATCCCATTCTTATCTGATACCTTTCCTTTAATTACTTGACCAGACATATAGGCCGGAAGTAGAATAAGTGCTAAAAAGCTAAAAATAAATTTTCTCATATATTAATAATTTGTTAAAGTTAGTGGAGCCAAATTTAGTAATTACAACGTAATAGTAGCTTAAATGAAGTTACTACATAAATACATCAAATTATTTAAAAATCACAAGGAATCAGTATTTTAAGGCGGCTAAGGGGCATAAAGAGATACTACAATATATCTATATGACGTAGTAATGACGTATTGTAATTCCGCAACTAATTAATAAAAAAAAAATATTATCTATAAAAAATACAACTTATTTATACAGTTAATAAAAATTTTGAAAGGTTTTCGTCCTGAAGAAGGTTAAATTTCTTTCTTAATCGATAGCGATGCAGTTCAACACCTCTTAAAGAAATATTTACTATTTGCGCAATTTCTTTTGAGGAAAGATTCATTTTTAAGTAAATACAAAGCTTAATATCCTTTGAAGTAAGATTCGGATATTTTTTAGAAAGGTTAATTATAAATGTATTGTGAATTTGATTCAGATTGGTCTCAAATGTTTCCCATTCATGCTTTTTAACCACAGTGATTTTTACGGCTTTTTTAATTTCACTTTTTAGTTTGTTGAAATCAGTTTCATTGTCTAAAATTCCTTGAATATTTTCCATCATTTCACTTTGTTTGGCAATCGATAGCGATTTACCGGCAACTTCAAATGTTTTTGATTGTAACTCCAGTTCAAGAATATGTTTCTCATATTCTTGAATATTCAATTCGTTTTCAGCTTTTAATTCTATCTCCAGAATTTTCTTTTGATGCTTTAATTCCTCTTCTCTCAATTCCAGTTTCTGAATGTATTTCATCTTATTCCATTTATAATAAAGATATAATATCATCCCTATTACAATCACGTACACTAAAATCATCCAAAAAGAAAAATACCAAGGCTTTGCCACAATAAATTGGAAATTGGAAACTTTATTATAATGCAATCCATCATTATGGTAAATAGTCAAATCATGTGAACCGCTATTAAGATTATTCAAAATAATCAAACCTTCATTTATAGGAGTAAAATTGGTTGCATTATTTATTTTATAAAATAAGTTTGGTTTTGTTGCACCAAATCTTCCTGATATAACACTAATTCTTAACTCTGAATTGTAATTTATCTTTGATTTGTTTTTAACCAAATTATCATTAGTAAAAGCCTCGATCTTTACGTTTGTGCTTTGTTTATTTTTGTATTTTAATTGGAGGGAAATAAAACCATCGTCAAGATTTAATAAATAGTGATCCTTGGTTTTAAAAATTTTTAAATGGTCGTTGATGATTTTTCCTTTATAATATTTCTCCTGAATACTATTCCAAATAAATTTATTTTCATTCGCATATATATGGTACAAAAGTCCTTCTTCCAGCACTATAAAATGGCTTTCATCAATAGCAGCAATATCAGAAATGTTTTTAAAATTGGAATTAAATAATTCGTTCTCTTGTAATTGATTCGTGATATAATTATAAGTATACCAGGAATTGTGTATTAAAAAAAGGATTTCATTTCTAAACTCAAATATTTTTACTCCAAAATCATTAGCAATCTTATTAAACTGGGTGACATTTTCCACTTTTGTAGTTTCATAGGCATCATTGTATAGAATTCTATATAGCCCTCTATAATTATCTGCTGCCCAAATCTCGTGTTCTCTATTTTGGGCTGCATATTTTATGGGTTTAAAAAGTCCTTTTACGGCTATTTTTTGAGATAAATTATTGATGTCATTGTAAATTATAACACCACTGTAGGTTGACTGTAAATAGGAATTATTGATGTTGCTTTTTGCTAAATTCCAGCCTCCATTTATATTATTTAATTTAGAGAACAATGCGTTTTCATAAACAAAAGTCCCCTCGTTGTGTCCTATCAGGTATTTATTATTTATTTTACTGATGTTCCAAGCCTGCCCTTGGGTATTAGGAACCAATGAAAAACGATGGTCTTCGTATTTAAAAATACCGTGATTTGAAGCCATTAAATAACCTTTTTCAGTGGTAGCAACAGAATATACAGAACCTAAAACCCCCGAATTATCATAAAAAATAGATATGGGTGAATTGACCTCGATATGAGCAATCCCATTGTCTAAGCCCAACCATAAATCATTCTCTTTGTCCTGACCAATGCTCAAGATAGAGTTGTTCATCAATACGTTATTCCTGTTGATGTTTTTATAGGAACCATCATTCAATTCAAAAATATAAAGTCCTTTACTTGCTGTTCCTATTATCAGTGTATTATTTTTAATGAATCGAGCCACGTTTATATTAGTCGTTTTTAAAGTTTCATTCAATGGATTTTTCCAAGAATTCAAAACACCATTTTCTGCAACATAAACACCCTTTTTTTGAGTAAAAATATATGTTTTATTTTGGTATTTTTCGATGGTATGAATGACATTATTTTCTAAAATTTCCCAGCCTTTTATTTTTTCAATCTTGGAATTGGTCATTTTATAAACTCCTTTGCCTACTGAAGCAATTAAAAGTTGCTTGTCTATTTGAAAACAATAGGAAATAAGAAACGGTAGTTTAGTTTTCTTAATGGACTTTCCATCATATAGAAAAATTTCATTAAAAGACTGAAAATAAATTTTGTTATTGAATTTAAATATCTTCCAAATTTCTTCGTTTTCGCTATCATAAAAAAGATTCTTCCCTTTAGAAATAGAAACATAATACATCTTTCCCTCTTTTCTAAACCAATACCCAAATTCTTTGTAGGAACCAGAATAAACTCTATCTCCATCTATCATTATGGAACGAATGACACTTTTATTAGGCGACATGTATTTTTCCCATTTTACGCCGTCATAACGCAATAAATAATGGTTATTGGCAAAATACATAGCTTCATCGTTTCCTTGAGCCACATTCCAAATCTGGTTATCTCCATGATAATTTGATTTACTGTAATTTTCAACGAAAGGAAGCAACTCCTGAGAATAAAGTTGAGAGGATATAAAACCGAAAAGGATTAATAGTACTATTTTAGCTTTCAAAATGGGTAGATTTATATTTCAAATATAATCACATTTATTTAATATAAAAAAGCTTCCTATGCAGAGAGAAGCTTTTTGAGGACCGCTACTCTATCGTCTAGACACAAATATTTTTGTAGGTTTAGGCGTTTAGGTCGCCCAACGCAAAAAACATCACTACCTTTGTCAAATGAGCACAAGGGAAAAATTTATAGGATTGAATTCGATAACATTTAACAAGCGATTTAAAGAAGATATTGACTGTTATGAATACCTTCCATTAATTAAATGGAAAAGAGGGTTATGCGTGTAGAAAATGTAATTATGACAAATATTGCAAAGGTAAAAAACCATTTTCTAGGAGATGTTTGAAATGTAAGTGCGATGAACCAAATGCATTAAAAAGGAAAAAACAAAACATCAATAACTTGATTTTACAGTCGATTAATCAACATTAGACAAAAAATTCACTTACCTACAAGAGTAAAATCAAAAAAATTGTAAAAATGAGTTTATGAGACAAAAAAAACAGATAAATAACTATAATTCAATAATTTAAAAATAAAAAACCCATCAAATATACAAAAATATATTTGATCGGTTTGGTGAACCTTATGGTCCAAAATTCGAACCTTTTATTAGAAGATTTAAAGCTTTTGAGTGAGATAATATAAACTCATCAAAATAATATTAATGGTAGTGTCTCACTAACTGTGTAAGTTGAAAAGTTATTCTAAAAAATTTTTGAGCCCTTAAAAGCTCAAAAAAAAATTCGGAAATAACTTTTTCGAGTTACTTACTTAATTACTACGATTTGTTTCCAACCCTGATGCGGATGTGAGACTAATCGTCTGAATATATTATCAAAAATTGAATCTTTATGTATTGACCTATTCAGGCGATAAAAATATTCATCTAAATATTTTTGCAGGTGTTCCTTTTTGACGTGTGATTGAATCGTTCTTATAGCAGTTTTTACTTGATGGATAATAGTATGCATTTCTTTGAAATTTTTTCCTGGAACACTTTTTTCTTGGACGATGTTATAGGTTTTTGCTATTATTTTGTAAGCTGTCCACTGGTCTGTTTTGACATTTGCATCTTTACTTATATGCTCGTCAAATAATGGTTTTATCGACTTTGCAGAATAATCCTCAATCACATTTGCGTAACCCCTCTTTATCTTTCCGTCATCTGTCAACTCAACAGCACAAGCCACTTTAGCTTTTTTACTGTCATAATTTCTTCCTTGTTTTCCAGTTTCTTTTCCACCAACAACAAATTCATCTACTTGTACAATTCCAGTCATCGGATATTGTTTTGAAGACTTCATAGCCAATCTTACTTTTTGCATAAACAACCAAGAAGTCTTTTGGGTTATTCCATAGCGTTTTGCGGCTTGGGTTGAAGAAATTGATTTGGTTGTGCAAGTCATTTCAAAAGCAATACAAAATGCTTTTTGAACTCCAAATTTAACTTTATGAAAAAGCGTTCCAGCCGTTGCACTTTCTTTATATCTGCATTTAGTACACTCCCTTGTATTGTGTTTTTCAAAATACACATACTTTGTATTGTCGCAACGCTTGCATTTATAGCCATCTTTCCACTTCACATTGGCGATAAATTCACGGCAACTTTGGTCGTCTGGGAACGTCTTTATGAACTCTAAAATATTCTCACCCTGAAATATCTTTTCCATATCCTTGTATTTGCTATAAATATATGTGTTTTTTATGTATATAAGTCGATAACTTTTTTTCCTATTTTTAAAATTTACATAGTCATGATTGACAAAGACGAATTATTAAACAACAAGGATTTCTACAAATCCTTCAAGAATGCAGATGATTTAACCTCATTCTTCAAAACGATGCACAAACGAGCAGTGAAACACATGCTTGAAGCTGAACTCGATGCTCATTTAGACAATGAAAAGTACGATAAAACCGCCAGCGGCAATTATCATAACGGCCACGGAACCAAAAAAATAAAGACATCTTTTGGCGAACATGAAATCAAAGTTCCTCGCAACAGTTCAACTTAGCGACTTTGCCGAAATTAATCCACAAACAAATATAAATACTTCTTTCAATATATTTTCTCAATCAATTGCAATTATCATCTCCACTTCTATCATAAAATTATCCTAAATATCATTATTTAAATTGACATATCGGGAAAAGTCGATATATTTGCGCCATGGAACATATAGAAATCTTTAAGGCACTCTCAAACAAATCCAGATTACAAATGCTGGAATGGTTAAAAGAACCTGAAATAAACTTTCCGGATCAACTCCAACATTCAGGATTTGAGCATGGAGTTTGCGTTGGTCAAATTCAAGCCAAAGCTGGCCTTACACAATCGACAGTTTCTGAATATCTATCTATTTTACAACGTGCAGGATTTATAGAATCTAAACGTGTTGGACAATGGACATACTATAAACGCAACGAAGGTGCCTTTGAAGCACTCAGTAAATTAATTCAATCTAATTTGTAAATTACTATGAGTACAAACAACCTGTTTTCGCCATTTAACTTAAAAACGTTAAATCTTAAAAACCGAATCGTAATGGCGCCTATGACGCGCTCATTTTCTCCAAACGGAATTCCAACTGATGAAGTAGCTTCTTATTACAAAAAAAGAACTGAAGGCGAAGTTGGATTAATATTATCTGAAGGAACTGTTATCGACAGACCTTCTTCATCAAACGATGCAAATGTGCCTCATTTTTATGGAGATGAATCTCTAAAAGGATGGAAAAAAGTCATAAATGAAGTTCACGCAGCTGGAGGTCAAATGGGGCCGCAAATCTGGCATATGGGAATCATGGACAATCATCATTCAGGATGGGTTCCGCCGGTTCCTTTTGAAGGTCCGTCAGGATTAAACCGACCAGATTTCAGTAACGGAAATACAATGTCTGAAAAAGATATTGAAGATACTATTATTGCTTTTGGAAAAGCGGCTGCTGATGCTAAAAGATTAGGATTTGATACCATCGAAATTCACGGTGCACACGGTTATTTAATTGACCAGTTCTTTAGAGCAGAAACCAATTTGCGTACCGATATTTATGGTGGAAAAACACTTCCGGAACGTAATCGTTTTGCTATTGAAGTAGTAAAAGAAATTAGAAAACAAGTGGGTGACGATTTCGCTATTATCATGAGATTTTCTCAATTTAAACCTTCTGATTATAATTATAAACTAGCTAAAAATCCACAAGAAATGGAAGCTTGGCTTACACCTCTTGTGGATGCTGGTGTTGATATTTTACATTGTTCACAACGCAGATTTTGGGAACCTGAATTTAAAGATTCTGATTTAAACTTTGCTGGTTGGGCTAAAAAATTAACAGGGGCACCAGCTATTACGGTAGGTTCTGTTGGACTTTCTAGTGATTTCTTTGGTGCTTTTGCCGGAGAAAGTTCTCAACCAACATCTTTAGAAGAATTAAACAGACGTTTTGACAGAGGCGATTTTGATTTAGTTGCAGTTGGAAGACCTCTTTTATCTGACCCAAATTGGGTTGCGAAAATTAAAGCAGGTAATACAGACCAATTAAAAGGATTCAGCAAAGAAGCTTTAGGAGCATTAGTTTTAGAATAAATTTCCGAAATTGCCCACAGATAAGACGGATTTTACAGATTGACGCAGGAAAAAAATCATTTTTAATTTTTTATAATCTGTGGCAAAAAAAAAGATGCACTGCCATGTATCTCTACAGTAATTTTATACGCAAAGATTAAAATAAAAGGGATGAAACGTTTTTTATGTTTCATCTCTTTTTGAATAACTAACAAAATTTAGAAATTTAATATTGTTTATGCTTCAATAGCAATTTTTTCTCTTTTGGAATTTGTTCTGAAGCCAACTACGAACCGGTTCATCGTATAATTTCAAGCATAGATAACCAATTACTATGCTGGCAATTAAAACTCCAATTCCCGAAATATAACCATCTGACAACGATACTTTGTTATCTACAATCCAAGCAGTGTACCAATAAATTAAAGGATAATGCACGAATGATTTTGTCATTATCTTGATCGTGTATCCAACCAAAGCTTGCTATTTCGTATACATTGGTTTTACTTATCCCGAGTAACAAGGTATTGCCTTGGTATTGCCATTGATGGTCTACAGCATATCATAAAAATAATTACCTTTAACATTCCTAATACTATCAAAAACAGGCTATGACAGAAATTTTTAAGATGTTTCGTATTACAGCTGCAGAATCTGAGAAGATAATGCATTCTGTGAATGAGCCCCATGCCCACAATTTTGAAGAACTGATCATAGGTGGACAAGGTCAGTTGGAACATTTTATAGATTTTAAATCCCACTTGATAGACACACCTTTTATTAGTTTTGTAACCCAGGGAAAAATCCATCGTGTCAAGCCGCTTCTTAAAGATGGCAAATGCGATATGTGGGTATTAAGGTTCAAAAGTGAATTTATTGCAGAAACTACCTTCAGCCTTTATGCATCATTCCACGACAAGGCCAACATCTCAATGCAGAGTACTAAATGCTTTGAGAAATTAGATACCATCTGCAAAATAATTTTTGATGAATATCTGCAGGATGCTCCTGACCTGGCCGTAATCAGACAATTGCTAAGTGCCCTTTTTACTATCATAGAATCCGAACGTCATAAGCTGAATCTGGACGATGATGAGTCTAAGAAAATACAAGGCACGACTTTTAAAAATTTTCTAAGACTATTAGAAGAACATTACAAGGAACCTAAGGATGTCAATTTTTATGCGGCTAAACTTTTTATGAGCTCGCGCAATCTGAACCTTATCTGCCAAAATATATTACAGCAAAGTGTTTCGGAAATTATCGAAATCCGCAAACTTATCCAAGCCAAGAATCTTTTGATATCCACTGATAAGAATGTGGCCGAAATAGGTTATGAACTTGGGTTTAATGAAAAAACCTATTTTACCCATGCTTTTAAACGTAAAGCAGGCCTGACTCCTACTGAGTTCAGGGAAGAAATGCAAAAGATGCTTTCCTAAAAACACAACTATTCTTCCGAAAAGCATTACCCTTATCTTGACATTATGTCTCAACTTTGTATCATTAAAAATTGATGCATTATGAAAAGAAAAGATTTTTTAAAAACTATGGCAATTTTACCTTTGGGAGCTGCTGCGATGCAGCTCAGCTCCCTTAAAACAGCTACGGATGCTTTTGGTCCTACCGAAAGAATGCCTGTCCTTTTTCTTGGACACGGTAATCCTATGAATGCTCTGGCCGATAACAGTTTTACTCAAGGTTTTCAACAAATAGCCAAAACAATACCAAAACCAAGGGCTATTCTCTGTATATCAGCTCACTGGGAAACTAAGGGGACTTTTGTAACGGCAATGCAAAAGCCAGAGACCATCCATGATTTTGGTGGTTTCCCAAAAAAGCTTTTCGACCTTCAATATCCAGCTCCAGGCAGTCCCGAACTTGCACTGGAAACACAGCAGCTAATCACTTCCACCTCTGTGGGACTCAGTAATGACTGGGGACTGGATCACGGCTGTTGGTCGGTGATAAAATTCCTGTACCCCAATGCAGATATTCCTATAGTAGAGATGAGTATCAACTATACCAAGCCTGCTTCCTATCATTACGAACTAGGGAAAGAACTGGCAGCACTAAGACGCAAAGGCGTACTTATTATAGGCAGTGGTAACTCGATACACAATCTACAATTGGCTGCATGGGACAAAATGACGACACCTGGATTTGCGTATGACTGGGCTCATATCGCAAATGAAAAAATGAAAAAAATGATTCTGGAGGATGACCACCAATCTCTTATTAATTTTGACAAGCAAGGGCGTGAGTTCCAGCTAGCTATTCCCACTCCGGAACATTATATACCTATGCTTTACACATTAGCCCTGAGAGAAAAAGATGAAAAGGCTACTGTTTTCAATGACGCCTTGGTAGCCGGATCACTCAATATGCTGTCTATTAAAATAGACAAAGCATGATCATAAAAAAACATTTTTGGATATGCATTAGTATCCTTATTTTAATTTCAATCTTTAGCTTTACAATTATGAATTCCAGCAAAGAACATTCCAAACTGCGTTACCTGGTAAGACAGCCCAAAATCAAAATTATACATCCTCCTCTGTTGTTACTATTACATGGAGTGGGTGGAAATGAACAAAACCTTTTTTCTTTTGCCAATGATTTACCAGAGAATTGTTTAGTGGTATCAGCACGTGGTCCGCTTACTTTGGGACCTGAAAGCTATGCCTGGTTTCAGGTAAATTTTTCCACCGGAGGCCCGCAGATAAACGAACAGCAGGCTGAAGACGCGAGAGTAACCATTCTTGATTTTATTGAAAGTCTGAAAAATGAACTTGATTTTGATGATAAGCAAGTTTATTTAATGGGATTCAGCCAGGGAGGCATAATGAGTTACAGTGCAGCCCTTACTGCACCTGAAAAAATCAAAGGAATTGCTGTAATGAGCAGCAGGCTCCTTCCGGAGGTCAAACCACTTATTGCAGATGAGAAACGTCTTGAAAAACTTCAAATTTTCATTTCCCATGGCAAACAAGATGCGGTACTTCAGATCCCGTTTGCAACTGATGCTGTAGCCTACTTACAAACAAAGGGGCTAAACCCTGAATTCCATCAATATGATGAAGGTCACACTATCAATAAACAAATGTTTGATGACGTAAATTTATGGTTAAAAACAAATACTGTTCACTAATAATTTGCTACATCCTTGCAAATACTAAAAAATACTCGCTCTATAATAAAGTGGGTATTTTTTTCAACACTTCGGTAAATAATCACTTATTTCACTGAAAACCAACAAGATAAAGGTTAAAAAATTTGGCAATACCCGTAGATTCTCATATATTGTAAGATTATTCCGTAATTATACAATTTTGAATCCACAGGCAAGCCAAAATATTAAATCATTGATAATGATGTTATTAAGAAGCGACAAGTTTAATTTATTAACTAACCCAAGGAAAAAGTTTATTTCCAGTGTCCTTTTTTCATTTTTAAGCATCAAAGGTAGAATAAATTTCCTTCAATTGGAAAGGTATGGTGAATATTGCGAACAAAGTTATAGGGAATCATTCAAAGAAAAATTTGATTTCCTTGAATTTAACAAAGCGCTGATTTCAAAAATAAGCCCGGATGTCGTTATTGGATTTGACCCATCCTATTTATCAAAATCGGGTAAGAAAACCCACGGGATTGGTTATTTTTGGTCAGGTGTCGCGGGTAAGTCTAAATGGGGATTAGAGATGGCGGGCTTTGCAGCAATTGACCCGGAACTTAATACCGCATTCCATTTGAATGCTATTCAAACCCCGTGTGCGGAAGAATTATCAGACCTTAATATGACGTTGTTAGCCTATTATGGTTCGTTGATAACCCAGAATGCGCAGGAATTTAGGAAGATCTCAAAATATATAGTTGCGGATGCTTATTTTTCAAAACTTCCGTTTTTGGAAGCTGTAAGTAAAGCAAAGTTATTTTTAGTGAGCAGGTTGCGAGATGATAGTAATTTGAAGTATTTATACAATGGCCCTTTGACAGGCAAAAAGGGAGCTCCTAAGAAATTTGAAGGAAAGGTTAATTTTAAAAACATCAACAGGGAGCATTTTTATTTAGATTTTCAAGATGAGAAAATGGAAGTTTACGGAGCCATTCTGCATTCAGTCGCTTTTAAAAGGAAAATAAAAGTGGCGCTGGTGAGGTATCTCAAGGATGGTAAAATCATTTCAACAAAAATATATTGTTCCTCAAATCTCAAACAGGAGACGTTGGAAATTGTGATATTCTATAGAAGTCGTTTTCAAATGGAATTTGTTTTCAGAGACGGCAAACAGTTCGCAGGGGTAAATACTTGTGAAGCTCGAAGCAAGGAAAAGATAGATTTTCATATCAACGCCTCATTAACCAGTGTGAATTTAGCCAAAATGGATTGGTTTTCCCACGAGAAAAACAAAAAGAAACCGTTCTCAATGGCGGATTATAAAACGCACTTTAATAACGAGTTAATGATTAAAACATTTATGAGCAAGTTCGAAATAAACCCTAACAAGAAAAAAAATAAGATTATCTTTCGCAAACTGTTAGACTTTGGTAAAATTGCCGCTTAAAAAGTACCGAAGTATTGTTTTTAAAAGATGTTTTTTTTTGTCTCTTTGTAACCTTAGGAACTGGAAAGGGAAATTTCTAAAATCACGCCTCGTATGCTTTCGAAAGAATTAAAGGATTTAGAAGTCAACGGAATTATTACACGAACAGTTTATTATTCTATTCCAGTAACTGTAGAGTATGAACTTACCAAATTGGGCGAATCGTTCAAAAATGTTTTAGATGCTATGATTGAATGGGGTTTTCAACACCGCAACGTAGTTACAGTAAAACAGTAAAAGTTCCAAGAAAAATAAGGTTATTTCTTTTCGACATTAAATATTAAGCTTTATTTGTTAAATAGTTCTCTCGGGACAATCCCGAACCATTTTATAAAGGATTGAAACAGTTTATAAATTGTTTCAACTTTTTTATTTTAAATCGCTTGAAGAGCTAATAATACTTTTTTTATGCTCCTCTCCCCATGATTTAAAATTATCCCATAAAGGAACTAAACTACAAGCCATTGATGTTAACTCATATTCAACCCTTGGCGGAACTTCTGGATATACCGTTCTCTTAACAAGACCGTCCTGTTCAAGTGCCTTTAATTGCAGTGTTAACATTCTTTCTGTTATGGGGTATATTTCTTCTTTTAAATCTTTATAGCGCATTTTCCTATTGTGCAGCTTACTAAGAATGTACAATTTCCACCTTCCTCCCTTTGGAACTTATAACTTTTGTTTTTTGCACACAAAAAATATGAAAAAAAGGGCTTACTGTTAAAAGTAGCCCTTTGTCTTTAAATTATTTAGTCGGTTAGTAGTCTAAAATTTTATATTTTTAGTCCAATGTGTTAAAAAAAGCAATGAATAAGCTGAATTCAATTATAAATGAAATGCCTAAGATAGTTAACAGTAAAATTTCATTTGTCATTGAAATTACTTTTTTAATCTGATTCTTATAAATTAGATGAAATCGCGATGATTCGAAAAACACAAAAATAGACTCGCATGAAAAAACGCCAAAAATTGATAGTCTCAGAATTGATAAATTTTCTTCTACTCCAAAGGATCAACAATTAGTCAATGCTGTGTTGAATGTGATGAACCAAAAAATAAACTGCTTTAAAAAATTCTATTCGTTAAACATTCAATTTTGCTTTCCTTCTTTTCTCTCTTTCCTGCGCATCAGTCACTAGCTACGGCAGCCATATTAACGATTTCATTTACGCTTGCTCCTAATTGAATTTACTAAGTCCCATGTCCGGTTTTTTAGCGTGTAAAATGTCAACCGCTTCTCTCACTTTTGTAGCATGAGGATGAATTGAAGATCCAAAATTAGAATAGGACAACTTATCTTTCCGGCTTGCGGTTTGGCATGGTAAGCCAAAGCTTCACTTATTAATTTTTCTTTACTCATAAATAATATGATTTTTTTTTAATCAAAAATCTAAATTTCTATTTTTTCAATTTGTGGACCAGCGTTTACCAAACTTATACCTTCTTTATTATCAGTATATTGCTTAAAGTTTTTAATAAAACGAGATGCTAAATCAATTGCTTTATTATCCCATTCAAAAACATTCGCATAAGTATTTCTAGGATCTAAAATATCAAGGTTTACATTACCTAGAGACGTTGGTACTTCTAAATTGAAAATTGGAATTATTTTGGTTTCTGCTTTCTCGATCGAACCATCAAGGATTGCATCAATAATAGCTCTAGTATCTCTAATAGAAATTCTTTTTCCTGTTCCATTCCAACCTGTATTTACCATATAAGCAGTGGAATGGTGCTGCTCCATTTTTTTTACCAGCTCTTCTCCATATTTTGTTGGATGCAATGATAAAAATGCTTTTCCAAAACAAGCTGAAAATGTAGGCTCTGCTTGCGTAACTCCAAGCTCTGTTCCGGCTAATTTTGAAGTAAATCCAGAAAGAAAATAATATTTAGTTTGCTCAGATGTTAATTTTGAAACTGGTGGCATTACTCCGAAAGCATCAGCTGTTAAAAAGATAACTTTGTTAGCATGTCCCGCTTTGGAAACTGGTTTTACAATATTGTGTATATGATGAATCGGGTAGGAAACTCTTGTGTTTTGAGTAACCGAGACATCTTTAAAATCTATGATACCTTTAGCATCTAAGGTTACATTTTCTAATAAAGCGTCTCTTTTTATAGCATCGTAAATATCAGGCTCATTTTCTTTGCTTAAATCGATAGTTTTAGCATAGCATCCACCTTCAAAATTGAAAACACCATCATTATCCCAACCGTGTTCGTCATCTCCTATTAATTCCCGTTTCGGATCCGTTGACAAGGTTGTTTTTCCTGTACCGGATAATCCAAAGAAAACAGCGACATCCCCCTCTTTTCCTTTATTAGCAGAGCAATGCATCGATGCAATTCCTTGTAATGGCAAATAATAGTTCATCATGGAGAACATTCCTTTTTTCATTTCTCCTCCATACCAGGTCCCTCCGATTAATTGCATTTTTTCAGTTAAATTAAAAGCAATATATACTTCCGAGTTCAATCCGTGATTTGCATAATCTTTGAATGACGTTTTAGAACCATTCATTACAATAAAATCCGGCTCACCAAAATTTTCTAATTCTGCTTCCGTAGGACGAATAAACATGTTAGTTACAAAATGAGCTTGCCAAGCCACTTCCATGATAAAGCGTACCTTTAAACGTGAATTTTCATTAGCTCCACAAAAAGCATCAACTACATATATTTTTTTACCTGATAATTGATTAATTGTAGTTTTTTTTAATGCATTCCAGGTATTTTGTGTAATTGGCTTGTTGTCATTCTTTGCTTTTTCAGAAGTCCACCAAATCGTATTTTCAGTACTATTATCTTTAACAATATATTTGTCTTTCGGCGATCTGCCTGTAAAAGCCCCAGTCATAACATTTACGGCGCCAAGTTGAGAAATTTGTCCTTTTTCAAAACCTGTTAAATTAGGATCTATCTCATAATTGGCTAACTGTTCGTAGGAAGGATTATGAATAATTTTGTTTACATTTTTAATCCCATATTTTTCTAATGAAATCGATTTCGTAATTTGATTGTTATTTTTCATGGAAATTTAGTTTAAGTTTCATAGATGTAAAATTTATTTGGCAGAGATCACATCTTTATATTTCTGCTGTACTAGTTTTGTTAAGGCACTTTCGGTTTTGGAATCCAATTGTTGTGAGGCAAAATGCTTCCACATTCCATCGATATAAATCAATAATAATTCGGCTTCCAAAACTGGATTTTCATAATTTAATTTTGAAAAAGCTACTGTTAGTTTTTCATAGCAAGGCTTCATAAAAATGTCGTGGTGTTTTTGAGAAAGCCAATTTAATGCAATGATTTTATGCTGCATTTTCCAAAAATCGGGATGCGCATCTACTAAAATTCGAGGAACCTCCACAATTTTTAAAATATACTGCAATCCCTTTTCGTTGTTTATATAATCGGAAATTATTTTTGTCGCCTCTTGATAGCCTTGCTTAATAATTTCCTCCAATAATTTTTCTTTACTGCCAAAATGTTTGAAAATCAAAGCCTCTGAAGTTTCCGCCTCAGAAGCAATCGATTTTGTAGAAGTCGCACGGGCTCCATTTTCCGTAAACAGTTTTAAAGCAGCATCAAGTATGTCTTTTTTTTTGCTCATCTGGAAATTTTTTAGATTGCGAGCGTTTTATAATTTAAACCCTTTCGATGATTACTGCATACCCTTGTCCAACACCAATGCACATGGTCGCCAAAGCATATCGTTTTTGTAAACGTTGCAACGATAAAGCAGCACTGTATACAATTCTGGTTCCAGACATTCCCAGTGGATGTCCCAAGGCAATTGCTCCTCCATTCACATTAACTCTGACATCATTATCTTGAAGTCCCATAGCTCTGGTACAGGCCAAACTCTGGGCAGCAAAGGCTTCGTTCAATTCAATAATATCGATATCACTCAGTGTTAATCCGGCTTTCGCCAATGCTTTTTGCGTTGCCGTAACGGGGCCAATTCCCATAATTCGAGGTTCAACACCCACAACGGCCGAACTTACGATTCGGGCTAACGGTTTTAAATTGTATTTTTTTACCGCCTTTTCAGAAACAATAAAAGTGGCTGCAGCACCATCATTCAATCCCGAAGCATTTCCTGCAGTAACCGTTCCATCTGCTTTGAAAGCCGGTTTTAATTTAGCCAAAGTTTCCAATGTTGTACTCGCTCTTACAAATTCATCTTCAGAAAAAACAATTGGTTCACCTTTTCGTTGCGGAATGCTAACGGGAATAATTTCTTGTGCCAAAACACCCTTTTTTTGTGCTTTGGCCGCTTTCATTTGCGAATTATAAGAAAAAATATCTTGGTCTTCCCGACTGATACCATACAAATCCACTAAATTTTCAGCGGTAATTCCCATGGGATCTACGCCGTACATTTGTTTCATTTTTGGATTTACAAAACGCCATCCAAAACTGGAATCTTCCATTTTAGAATCGGTTCCATAAGCTTTTGCTGATTTTGAAATCACCAACGGACCATGTGTCATGTGTTCTACTCCACCGGCAATAAAAATATCGCCATCCCCCGCTTTAATTGCTCTTGATGCTCCAATAATTGCGGACATTCCTGATGCACATAATCTATTGACCGTTTCTCCGGGAACTGTAACTGGTAATCCCGCCAGCAATGACGCCATTCGAGCCACATTACGATTGTCTTCTCCGGCCTGATTATGACATCCTAAAATGACATCATCAATTGCATCGGTTGGAATATTTGGATTTCTATCTACTAATTCCTTAATGACAATTGCTGCTAAATCATCTGCTCTTACAGCCGAAAGTGTTCCTCCAAAACTTCCTATTGGCGTTCTGATTCCATCAATTATATAGGCTTCTGTATTCATTTTTATTACTTTTAAAATTATATTTTTTCTTGCGGAAGGTTTGTTTTTTTTCTCCAATAATTAATTACCGCCGATGTAATAATGGTAATCGATAATCCAATAAGACAGCCAGTTGTTACTGATATAAACCGTTCTACCGCTCCTATCCATAACATTTGCTTTTGTTCATGAATCAATACAATTATCAGCGCTACAATTGCTGTTCGCGCCACATTCATCAGATTAAATAAATAACAAGTAGCTATCGAAAGAACAATACCCGATACCAGCATATAAACATTTGGGGCATGAATAAAAAAACAAAGCAATCCAATTCCAGAACCAATCAGGTTCGATTTAAACCGTTCAATCGATAAACGACGTGCGTCTTTTGCTTCAGGCGAAATCACCAAAATAATAGAAAGCATTGTCCAATACAACTCATATTCAGGGAATCCTAAATACAATTGATAGCCGATTAAAAACCCGACGATGCATTTGAACCCATAAATAATTAAATCAGATCCGATACTGTATCGTATTAATTTGTTTACCATTCGATTAGTATTAGATTCATTAGAGTTTAAAAAACTGGGGAATCCTATTCTATCGCTCTTTTTAGGTCAATTGTTCCAGGAATTTTGCTTCCGTTTTTTCCCGAACTTCCTCTAATGTTGCTCCCGGCATTAATTCTATTAAAGTCAATTTGCCATCAATATATTTGAAAACAGCCAATTCCGTAATCACCATATCAACAGACCCTAAAGTCGTCAAAGGCAAGGTACAAGTGGGTACAATTTTAGAACTTCCGTCTCTGTTGTTGTGATTCATTGTGATAATCAGCGTTTTTGCTCCTGAGGCCAGATCCATTGCTCCGCCAACTCCTAATAAAGGTTGTCCAGGCACAGCCCAATTCGCCAGATTAGCATGCTCATCTACTTCCAAACCGCCCATTACCGCAATATCAACATGTTTTCCACGTATCATAGCAAAGGATTCAGCACTATCAAAATAACTGCTTCCCGGTACTGCGGTCACTGGAATTTTTCCTGCGTTAACCGGATAATTCATTGCTCCTCCCCCATCTACAGGTTCTGGACCAACGCCTAACATTCCGTTTTCAGTGTGTAAAATAACACCATGTTTTGGTGTAATTAAATCCGCAACTAAGGTTGGAATTCCGATTCCTAAATTGACTACATCTCCTTCTTTCAATTCCTGTAAGGCGCGTTTGGCCATATTCATACGGTCTTCACTCACTTTTTTTCCTTTACTAACTGATGCTGATGAACCTAAATCTTCCAAGGTAAGTGTCGCCTGAACCAAGTAATCAACGTAACATCCCGGTGTGTGAATGTAATTGGGATCTAAAGTGCCTTCCGGTACAATTTCTTCTACTTCAGCCACAACCAAATCAGCTGCTGTTGCCATAGCGCGATTGAAATTTTGTTCCGTCATGCGGTAAACTAAATTTCCTGCAGTATCCGCTTTCCAAGCTCTGATAAAAGCAACGTTTCCACGGATTCCCTTCACAAAAACCTGTTCCACACCATCAATTATTTTAGTCTCTCTGCCTTCTGCAATAGGCGTTCCGGCTGCGGTTGGCGTATAAAAACCTCCTATTCCCGCCCCTCCGGCTCTTAAGGCTTCTGCCAAAGTTCCTTGCGGTATCAATTCATATTCTACAATTCCATCCTGAGCCGCTTTCACCGCTTCGGGATTACTGGTAAAAAAAGAACCAATCATTTTTTTCAATTGTCCGTTTCGCAACAAACGTCCGCCCCCAATTCCCGCTTCGCCTACATTGTTTCCAATAAAAGTGATGTTTTTAGTTTCAGTTTTCGATAAAGCATCCATTAAATGCACCGGATTTCCCGTCATCCCAAAACCACCTTGCAATAAGGTATGGCCATCTTTTACGAATGCTGCGGCTTGTTTGGTTGTTATTTGTGGAACTGTTTTCATAATTTAATTTTTAATAAATTCAATAAGTAGTTTTGTAAAATCGTCGGCTTTTTCAATACTTGAAATATGAGCTGTTTTTAAAGCAGCCAAAATAGAATTTGGAATTTTTTCCATTAGAAAATCACCGTCTATAAGGGTTGTCACCAAATCCTCTGTACCGGAAATAATTAAGGTTGGTGCCAAAATTTTGGAAACTTCATTTGTAAAATCAGCATCCCGAACGGCGGCACAACAAGAAAAATATCCATCTACTGGCGTTTGCACAAACGTTGCTAAAACCGTATCAACCTCCGCTTTATTTTCGCTGACAAATTGAGGTGTGAACCAGCGTTCCTGTGTTCCTGAAACGATACTGTCCAAGCCATTTTTTTGAACGGTTTCAATTCGGGTATTCCAGCCTTCCTTATTTCCAATTTTTACGGCAGTATTACAAAGTATTAGTTTGTTCAATCGTTCCGGCGCATGAATTCCCAACCATTGTCCAGTCAATCCGCCAATAGACAATCCGCAGAAATTTACTTTTTCAATATTCAGCGAATCCAATAAATCCAATACATCATTCCCCAACATTTCAATAGAATATTCCCCTTCGGTAACCTCGCTTTTTCCATGACCACGCGTATCGTATCGCAGGATATTAAATTCCTGTCCAAGTAGTTCTGTTTGTTTATCCCACATCGTCAAATCCGTTCCTAATGAATTGGAAAAAAGAATAGTTTCTTCCTTCTTGAAATCATCAAACACATAATTCAATGTTGTATGCTGCATTTTTATTTTTGACATTATTTCATTTTTATATTAACCCAAATCACCACCGGCAACCGGAATGGTAATTCCTGTGATATACGAAGCTTCATCAGATGCCAGAAAAAGTATGGCCGAAGTTTGTTCTTCAATGGTTCCGTAGCGTTTCATTAAACTCGATTCGGTGGTTTGATCCGCCACTTCTTGTCTCCATTTTTTTTCCTGTTCCGAATCTGGAGTTTCATTACGGGGAATCAAGCGCTCCGGAGCTTCTGTTCCTCCTGGTGCAACAGCATTCACACGTATGTTTTTTTCGGCATATTCAAACGCCATAGCAGCCGTAAGGGCATTAACACCGCCTTTTGCAGCAGCATAAGGAACACGATTGATTCCTCTGGTTGCAACCGAAGAAACATTCACTATTACCCCTCCTTTTTGATCCAACATCACCGGAAGAACTGCACGACAGCCCCATAAAGTTGGGAAAAGCGAACGACGGATTTCCTTTTCTATTTGATCTTCTTCGTAGGTCGCAAAAGGTTTCATCCAGATTGTTCCTCCCACGTTGTTAATCAAAATGTCTATTCTGCCAAACTTTGCAACAGCTTTCTCTACGACCGACTCAAAGCCTGAAAATTGCTCCAAATCGGCAACAACTGCGAGTGCTTTATTTTTTTTGTCTTCACTTAATTGTGAAACTATTTCATTTACTAGTAGAGAACGATCAATTAATACAACCGAACCACCTTCGGCTAAAAGTTGAAGCGCAACCGTTTTTCCTATTCCTTGAGCGGCTCCGGTAACAAGGGCCACTTTTCCTGAAAATCTATTAGGGTGAAGCATTTTTACTTTTTTAAAAAATTATAATTGTACAATTTCCTGACCCGTTGGAACAAATTTTTCCATGTAAAAATTAACATGTTGAATTGCCTCTTTGTCAAGCGTAGTTTTTACCGCTTCTACCATGGCATTCGGTCCACAGATATAAATATCATAGGCTTTATCGCCAAGAAGCTCTTTGTTAATCCACTGGGTAACATATCCTTTATCATGTCCTTCGGCTTGTTCGTCAGAAGTACAGGTAAATAGCTGCAATGGCATAATTTCACTAAACGCTTTTAAACGTTCTAATTCCACGACATTCTCTGCTGTAGTTGCTCCGTAAAACAAATGAATCGGTGTGGTATTATTTTCTGCTTTTAGTTTTTCAAGCATGGCCATAAAAGGTGCAATCCCGGTACCGCCTGCAATAAAAATTAAATCACGTTGTACATCTCTCAGATAAAAACTTCCCAAAGGAGTTACAATGTTTAATTCCCCACCTACAGTTGCCTCATTTTTTAAATAATTGCTCATCAATCCTCCAGGAACTAATTTGATTAAAAACTCCACTTCTGCCGTACCGGGCTGTGAACTGTATGAATAGGATCTGGTCAGTGAGGTTCCCGGAACCTCAATATTTACATATTGTCCCGGAAGAAATTCGAAAGAACTGACGTCAGCAGCACGTAATTTTAATTGGTAGATTTCTGAAGATAATCGATTCAATTCCTTGATTTCTGTAGTGATAGCCGTAGATTTAACTTTACAGGCAGCAGAACTCGCTAAAATATCAACCACAAGGTCTGATTTTGGTCTCACTTGACAAGCAAGCGCAAAACCTTCCGCTGCTTCCTCATCTGACAGGGCTTCTTCGATGTAGTCTCCTGCATCAAAATTTCCTGATCTCATTTTACATTTACAAGTACCACAAGCGCCATCAGCGCAATCTAACGGAATGTTTATCCCAACGCGATAAGCAGTTTCTGCTACAGTTTCATTGGGTAAACTATCTATAAATCGGGTAACTCCGTCCTCAAAGTTTAATGCTATTTTTGCCATTACTTTTTGTATTAAATATGATAAATGTCAAGAATCTGACGAATGTAATCGTTCTTCAGTATGACTTTTTTATTAGTGATTAAAAATGAATCTTCTACTTTTTTCAAAGTGTAGAAGGAAACGCCAAAAAACTGATCCAATTTATTGTATCGAAAACTCAATGTATTCCAGTTAAAACGTATTTTAACTTCATCGTCATTTTCTTCCAGAATTTCAATATTTGAAATCATGTGACCTGTTCTTGTATCTGGTAAAGTAGCACTGGAACGTTCGGTTCTAATTCTAAAAATACGGTCTTCCAGACCATAACGATTCGGGTAATAAATCAGTGAAACTTCCGTTTCGTGATTGGTAGTTAAATTATCCTCATCATCCCAACACGGCATCCAAAATTCTACTTTTTCATCATATAACTGAAGCCATTCATCCCATTGTTTGTCATCTAAGTATCTCGCTTCCTGATAAACAAATGCTTGTATTTTATCGTAATTAGTCATCTTACAAATTGTTTTCTTGGTTAATCAATTCCTCACTATCCAAGGCTTTTTTCATAGCGTCGGCCCAGTACTCATGTTGCATCAGGAATAATCCCTCATCTTCACTTCTATTTCCACTTAATTTTGGATTGATTCCCATGGCAATAGCGTGCTCGTCTGCACCATAAACCCAGTGCTCTGCACCACGGCTAACATCGTTCCAAGGCATTCCTTTTGATAAATAACTTTCCTGACAAGATCTAAATTCTTCCAAATCATCAGGCGTTCCCATTCCAGTCACATTAAAGAAATCCTCATATTGACGAAGACGTAACGCACGGTCAGCGGCAGGTTCGTTTTTCGGCGCAAAACAATAAATAGTCACTTCTGTTTTATCTACAGCAATAGGACGAAGTACACGAATTTGAGTCGAGAACTGATCCATTAGATATACGTTTGGATAAAGAGCCAGGTTACGTGTCTCGTTTATAATAAAATTTGTTTTTTCTTTACCAAGTGTGCTGTTTAGCCTCTCGAGCTGACTGTACAACGGGCGTACTTCCGGATTCAGCATTTTGGTCCAAAGGAGCATGTGACCATTTTCAAAACCATATACACCGCCCACACTTTTTGACCATCCGTTTGGATCTACCGCTTGTACACCATCTTCTTTACGGTTACCCATTGTTGCCACATAATTCCAATGCACAGAGCTAACATGGTAACCGTCAGCACCATTTTCCATTTGCAATTTCCAGTTGGCGTCGTAAGTATAGGTAGAACTTCCATTTAGTACTTCCAATCCAAATTCAGACTGGTCTACCATCTGATCAATAATCTTTGTGGTATCACCAAGATATTCTTCCAGCGAAGAAGAATCTGGATTTAAGCTGCCAAATAAAAACCCCTTGTACGATTCAAATCGTGCTGTTTTTTTCAAATCATGGGAACCATTAGTATTGAACTGTTCCGGATATCCTGCTCCTTTTCCGTCTTTTACTTTTAATAATTTTCCTGAATTATTAAAAGTCCAACCGTGAAAAGGACACGTATAAGTTGATTTATTTCCTTTTTTATAGCGACAAAGTTGCGCTCCTCTATGACTGCATGCATTGATAAAAGCATTCAGTTCGCCTTCTTTATTACGTGAAATAAAGATAGATTGTCTACCAATGTAGGTGGTAAAATAATCGTTCAATTCTGTTATCTGGCTTTCATGTGCCAAATAAATCCAATTCTTTTCGAAAATATATTTCATTTCCAATTCGAACAAATCCGGATTGGTAAAGGATTCTCTTTTATGACGATAAAGACCTTCAGCAACGTTGTGTTCCAATAGGCTTTCTACATATTCTTTATTTAATTTTTCCATTAGTGTTGTTGTTTAGTAGTCATAACCTACCCGCTCCGGAGTTATTTTGGGGTAAAACCACCATGAGAATGATTCAAAAAATCGATTCGATTTGTTCCTTCTCACGGGGATTCTACAAGTCCAAAAAAGATTTCGGAAAATGGCAATAGACCGTTTCTTTTATATTATGCTACAGACTCGGCTCTTAATCGCTCTACTTCTGCATCGTGAATTCCTTCAATTTCTTTGTGCAAAGTGAAGTCGAAATCGATTGAGGAAAAAGGCTTGTCTAATCCTTTTTCTTTGATTTTTTCCGCATCAGTAATTACGGTAAGATCCGGAACCAAACCTTCACGCGTTGCAAAAGCGAAATCATCCCATAAGTATGGATCTCCTTCAAAGTTAATTTGTGTTGTTAATTTTCTGCAGCCTGGAGCTGAAACAAAAAAATGAACGTGAGACGGACGATTTCCATGTCGACCAATGGCACTTAAAAGTAATTCTGTTGATCCACCAGGAGGAACTGCATATCCAGAAGGAAGGATGCTTCGGAATTGATAGTTTCCGTTTTCATCCGTTTCTATCGTTCTGCGTAAATTGAAATCGGTTTGTGATTGGTCAAAATAAGAATAATTCCCTTTCAAATTAGCATGCCATACTTCTACAATTGCATTCGGAATTGGATTGTTATTATCATCCAAAACTTTTCCTTGCATGAAGAAAATTTTCCCTTGCTCAACTTCAGTTCCGTCATCCAGACGCGCAAATCCTTTTGATTTTGGTGCGCCTGCAACATAAAGTGGCCCTTCAATAGTTCGTGGTGTTCCACCGGTCATTCCTGCTTTTTCTTCTTCTTCATCCATACGTAAGTCTAAGAAATGTTCTAATCCTAAACCTGCCGCGATTAAACCATATTCTCCATTTTGGCCTGCTTGAGTCAAGAAATTTACTGCTGTCCAAATTTCATCCGGTTGGATATCTAAATCTTCTATGGTATAAAACAAATCGCGAAGAATTCTGTTTACAATTGCTTTTGCTCTGTCACTTCCACCTTCTACTTTTTCAGTACTTTCAATTTTTTGAAGTAATCCGTCTATTTGTGCTCTAGTCATGATATTGATTTTTTAAATTTATTATAGTTTTTTTTGATTATTTAAAAGGGTTACAATTCTCCTTCTTTTATCGAAGAATAATGTTTGCATAATGATTTTACTTCGATTTCCATAAAAGGAAAAAGGGGTAAATTGCTCAGAATCTCATGAAGTTCAGCCGGACTTTCTACATTGAAAATACTAATGTTAGAATACTTCCCGACGATTCTCCAAATGCCTACCCATTTTCCGCTGCGTTGCAAATCTTGGGACATTGCTTTTTCTTTTGCTTTTAATTCGTTTACAAAATTCACATTGGAATCGTGTGGAATTTTTACGGTCATTTCTACGTGGAATAACATAGTTTTATTTTTATTTACGTTTATATTGGTTGAGTTTTTCTAAATCTAATTCCAAGCCTAAACCCGGACCTTGTGGGATTTTCATCGAAGCATTCGAAAATTCTACTTTGGTTTTTACAATATCATCCGTAAGTAATAATGGGCCGAAAAGTTCCGTTCCCCACGACATTGTTTTCAACGTGCTGAAAGCATGCGCCGAAGCAACAGAACCAATTGTTCCTTCCAATAAGGTTCCTCCGTACAAACTGATATCGGCAGCTTCTGCAATTGCAGCCACTTTTAAAACATTGTGCAATCCACCTGATTTTCCGATTTTTAAAGCAAAAACATCTCCTCCTCTTATTTTAGCCAATTTGTAAGCATCCGTACTATCGTTCAACGCCTCATCGGCCATAATCGGCACGGTAAACATTTTACTCAAACGAGCCAAACCTTCAAAATTTTCTTTAACTATAGGTTGTTCAATCAAATCAATTCCTGCTTCCTGAAGTTTAGCAATGCTTATTTTTGCGGTACTTTCGTCCCAAGCCTGATTCACATCTACCGTTACTTTTGCTCGGTCTCCCAACGCTTTCTTGATAGCGGCAACGTGAGCGATTGAAATTTCCGGTGCTTGCCAACCTATTTTCAATTTGAAAGTGTTGTGTCTTCCGATGGCCAAAAGATGTTCGGCTTCTTCAATATCCTGTTGTGTATTTCCACTGGCCAAGGTCCATAAAACAGGTAAAGTTTCGGTAATTGCACCTCCTAATAAAGTTCCAATAGAGACACCCAATCGTTTTCCATGCGCATCTAGAAGCGCTGTTTCAATTCCGGATTTTGCAATTCGGTTCCCTTTGATGTTTTTTTCAATCCAAAACATGGCTTTGTGAATATTGGTTGCATCCTGACCCATTAACAAAGGAGCAAAATAAGTGTCAATATTGAGTTTCATACTCTCTGGAGATTCCTCTCCATAACTCAATCCACCAATTGTTGTCGCTTCTCCAATTCCTTTAATTCCATCACTGCAAAACAAACGAATGATAACCATAGTTTGTTTTTTCATTACGGTCATCGAGAGATGATGCGGGCGAATTGTTGGTAAATCAACCAGAATGGCTTCAATTTTTTCAATAATAGGATTATTCATTTCTTAGTATCTAAATTTATTTGATTTCGACAGGAGTAAGTACTCACTCACAAACAATTGAGTGCTCACTTACTGTTTGCTTATCACAAATTTATAGCTAAAAGCGGGGTTTAAAATTGGATTAATTTGCTATTAATGAGACAAATCAAACAAATAGACAAAAAACATAACCATTTGTTTATAATGCCTTTAAATGGAATAACAGATAAAAAAACACTTAATTTCCTTTAAAAAGCAGGACAAACAATACTTTCTGTGGTAAAATTGGAAATAACAGAGTGATAAATGCCTGATTTATAAGATTTACGGCTATCTTATTTTTATAATTGGAGTGGTAAAAGACGAGTGGAGTGATTACTTACGTCCTAATTGACTTCTGAATTCTTTGGGAGTCAACCCGGTTTTTTTCTTAAACAAACGCGTAAAATAAGCAGGATCTTCGATATCTAATTCATAGGAGATTTCGGCAATTGACATATCAAAATTGCGCAGGTAAATTTTAGCTTCGTCAATAAAAAAATTAATCACAACATCTTTTGGCGATAAGCCGGAAACATCTTTACAAATTCGGTTGAGATGTCCGCTTGAAATAGCTAATCGAGCCGCATAGTCTTCAACGCTTATTTTAAAAGATTTTTGTTCCTTAATTAATTGAATAAAACGCCTGTAATACATTTTATTCTTATTATCAGAAAGCGGAACAGCAGCAGAAGTTACAAATATCCGATACAAACGCAACAACATCATTCCCACTAGGTACTGTAAAGCATGCTGTTTACCCGGCAGTTCAGAAAAATATTCATCGATACATTTACGAATCGTTGTCAAAGCATCATTGATTAATTTATCATCTTCATCCAGTTTTGAAATGTGTATTTCGTCTATCTTATTGATAATATCGCTATCAAGCTTCAACATATTCTCCAAGGATTTGTCATAAAGCGAGATTACCCATCCTTTAGTATCCGGATTCATGCGCAGACCATGACTGATATTTTTTGGAATAGAAAAAAAAGAGACACTATCCACAACTTGACTTTCGCCATTAATTATCAATTCAAGGTATCCACTTTCAACGACAAAAATTTGAAAAAGATCACTATGTGCATGAGGTTTAATATACCATTCGTGGCGTTTACCAGTCATTTCCATTGGAGTAATATGAATAATATCCCTAACCATATCGATAGAGTTATCACCATAAATCCCCTTAAAAAATAATTTACTTCTCATGTATTATTTTAGCTCAAAAACTATTTTGAAACCTATCAAAGATACTACAAATACAGCTATATCGTTTGAGCGCTATTTAACATTTTTAGACAAAATGCTTTGTGCTATTCTAAGACGGATTGGTTGTATTCAATTTTGAAATACTGATTCCAAAAGCGGATGAAAATTGTTGCACGGTTGAATATACACCTCCGGCCAATGCGGCATAATCTGTTGCAATTTTTTTAAGCGCATAATTTAAAATAGACGGTAAAAGTGTCCCTTGTCCTAATCCATACAATAAAAGAAACCAAGGAATGTAATCCACATTGGCCTGATCTCCAAGAGTAAAAACCTGTAAGACCAAAGAAATAATCATTAGGAAACAGCCTATAATCAATAATTTTATTCCGTATTTATCCAATAATTTTAAAGCAATAAATGAAGACATCAAAAAACCAATGCCATTAAAAGTAAAATACTGGCTGGCAACATAAGGATCAAGATCTAATGTATTTTGGAATTGAACCGCACATATTAATAAATAAGAATTGTGTGCTCCGAAAAAAACAAGGCTACCAGTAAAACCAAATTGAAGCTTTCTATTTTAAAAAGATTCGTGTTCATTAAAGGACTGCTTTGCTGTTGTGTTTTCTTTTTTTGGTTCTTCCAGAATATATATAATAGAATCCCGGATAAAAACAGCAAAAGCAATACTAAAACTGAAAATCCCTGCTCTGGCACTAAAGTGAGTCCATAAATTAAACTTCCCAAAGCAATGGTCAATAATAATACGCCAAGCATGTCAAATTTACCTTCTTTATGCAGACTCGTCTCCTGCAAAAAGAAAAAAGAAAGAACAACAGTAACTAAACCAAACGGAACATTTATCAAGAATATCAACCGCCAGCTTTCTTCAATATAATGGTGTGCCACAAAATAGCCTCCTAAAAATTGTCCCAAAATAGATGCAATACCTAATGTAATTCCGAAAAAGCCAAAGGCCAAGTTTCGCTCTTTGGCTTCTCGAAAAGTAACTTGTATTATCGTCAAGGTTTGAGGAATCATAAAGGCCGCAGCGACACCCTGAAAAAACCTGAAAAGTATTAATTGAAAAATAGTACCTGCGTAACCACATAAAGCCGATGTAATTGTGAACGAAAGCATCCCAATTATGAATATTTTCTTTCGTCCAAAAAAATCTCCGGCTCTTCCTCCTGTGACTAAAAAGACACAATATCCCAACAGATAAGAACTGATGACTAATTCTGTATTGCTGTCTGATGTCAAATATTGTTGTTTGATTTGCGGCAAAGCCATATTCACAATATACACATCGATTACCGAAAGTAATGGGCTACAAGTACAATAATTAATGCAAGCCATTTATTGGTTTCCTTCATATTCACAAAAAAAGCGTTGAGTGCAATTCGTTTTGAATTACACCCAACGCGTTAAAAAAAATTAAAATTTAAGAACCGTAGCGAATACAACTCTCCATGTTCCTATCAAATTTAGATTGCTTACCGCTCTTCCGCTATTATCAGCATTCCCCCATTCGGCAGCTGAATATTCTGCTTCCAAACCAAATTTTAAATTTTTAATAGGTACTTCAATTCGTGGTGCCAATCGATAAATATAGTTAATGGTTCTGGTCGTTGTATTTCCTGATGCCGCCATACCTCCTACCATGTTTGAAAATCCATAAACTACCGCTTTTCCAGAAATCGGATTATTGGCACCATCATTTTGGCTAAAGCCGGCAAAGAATCCTGGAATTATTTTTTTAGTTTTCCCGGTTAAATCAATCCAAAAAGATTGTGTCGCCATAGTCGAATAGGTTTCTAAACCTGAACCTGTTGTTGGTGTATATCCAACATATCCTCCAAGCATAATGAATGAAGTTGCATTTTCGCCATACATTGCTTCTGCTTTTATAGTCATTGGCTTCGTTTCAAAACGGCCATACGCCATAACGGAAACACTGTTGAGTCTTTCATTAGAAAAATCATTGGTCAATCCAGAACCTGTTTTAGGGCGAATTTGCTCAAAATTTCCTGCTAGACCTACAAGAGCATTTTTACTTTTATAATTTAGCTGAATATGCCCGGAAGGAAGTGAACTGTTTCTGTACGGAGCTGTATTCGAGGTAAAATCCCTTTGTGAAACGGCTGCTATCATAAGATTAAAATTCGCATCTAATTTTTGGGTAAAACGAATCTGAGGGTTTCTGTTGTACGGCATATAAGGTGCTCCTCCACTGAAATTAACTACCCCGGGAAACATTTCCGGAATGGTTAGCGGATGCCAAAATTGACCTATCCCTAATTGAGTTTTCTTCCAATCTAATGTAATCCAAGCATGTCTCAAACGAAATTCATTGATTCCTCCTTCTGCATTACCAAAAAAATCACCTTCAAGAATTCCGGCAGTTTTTGCTCCCAAAACATCCGGTGCGCTTACTCTAACTCCAACTCGGGATAATACATTCAGCATTTGAAACTTGGAAGCGGAATTTCTGTCTTTCCCATTGGCATCAAAGTCAACATCTTTTCCCCAAAGCACCACTGCCGCTTCTCTTACATCAACAGTCTGACGGGAATCAAATATTGCATCATGTCGAATAAAACCCGAGAACTTAACATCAAAAAGTGGTTCTTTTTTCTCTGGTTTAATAGCTGCAATACTATCCTTTTTTTTAATGATTTCCTGAGCATTAAGCAGCACTGTTGTCAATAACAAACCAGTGATTGCTACTATTTTATTTAACTTCATTTCTTTCTGTTTTATTTTAAAAACCCTAAATTATGGAGGATAATTACTTCTATTTTAGGTTTATTCGTCGGCTACAATAGGATCTAATTGAATTGCTTCTTTTTTATGAAACACCACTTTATTTTCATGATGATGTTTCACATTGATAAAGCAAACGGCCAAAGCTCCTATAGCTCCGGGAACGGCAAATGCAACAAAATTCAATTCAAAAGGCAACCCTAAACTCAATAAAGCACCTCCTAAAATTGGTCCTAAAATAGCACCTGTTCTACCTACTCCAGATGCCCAGCCAATACCGGAAGACCGAATGTTTATAGGATAAAATTGCGCTACATAAGCATAGCAGAGTATTTGAGTCCCAATAGTTGTTGCTCCTGCAATTGCAATTAAAATATATAATACCAGCGTAGAATTTTTGAAACCAAGCAAGCTTAAAGAGATTGCAGCGACGGCAAAAAAGGAAATCAAAACGGTTTTTAAATTAAATTTATCACCAAGCCATCCGCCACCTACTGCTCCTATCATCGCTCCAAAATTCAGTACTAACAAAAAGGTAAGACTGGATCCTAACTCATATCCTGCTTTGTTCATTAATTTTGGCAACCAGGAATTTAGACCGTAAACCATCAAAAGACAAGTAAAAAAAGCGATCCAAAACATGATAGTACTCGTTGTTCTGTTTTGTTTAAAAAGTTGGGAAACACTTGCTCCGGCAGCTTTTGCCTCTCCAGAATCCAAATCATCACCTGCTGCAGGAAGATACGTTGGCTCAATAAGCGAAAGTATTTTTTTAGCCTCGTCAGTTCTTTTTTGTTTCGCCAAAAAGCCTACAGAATCCGGTAAAAATTTAATAATCAAAGGCAATAAAAGCATTGGCAATAATCCAACATAAAAAACCGATTGCCATCCGAAATTTGGTATCAAAAAAATTCCTAATCCAGCCGAAAGCATTCCTCCTACTGAATAGCCGCTAAACATCAGTGTTACCAGCGTACTTCTGATTTTTTTAGGCGAATATTCAGTCATTAAAGCCACAACATTAGGCATCACTCCCCCAATTCCTAATCCGGCAATAAAACGACAAATCCCAAACTGCAAAGGAGTCTCTACAAATCCATTTATAAAAGTGAATCCACTGAAAATGGACACGCACATGATGATCGCTTTTTTTCGTCCAATTCGATCCGAAAGTGTTCCAAATATCAAAGCGCCAAACATCATCCCAAAGAGTGCATAACTCCCCAAAGTTCCTGCCTCAAGGGGTGATAAATTCCATTTTTCCATAAGCAATGGTAACACTACGCCATAAATGACCAGGTCGTACCCATCAAAAATGATGATTAAGGAGCACCAGAATAATACGGTCCAATGAAATCGATTAAACTTGGCGTTATCGATTAAATTATGAATATCTATTTTTTGCATAATTTTTTTTTTAGTTATTGGTTAGTTGGTTAATTAGGTATTATAAACAATAGGCTGTTATTATGGTTAAGCCTGTTTTAACAAATTTCTCCATATAAAAATTTGTATGTTTTAACTGGATTTATGCCAAGTTATACTTTGGATTCGTCCACTTTATTTGATGCATCATTTCCGGATGCCGTTTGTCATTTTAAGAACAACCTAATTGCTAATCATCAAGAATTTATTAATTAAACACTATATCTATTCTTCAACATATCTACGATACAATTAATATATCACTAATAAAAATCAATTATAATTACACAAAACGTAATTATTATCTATTTTTTATATCGATATGCAAATATTAAAATTATTCGAGATGAAAAATTGTTCTTTTAAATCAAAAACAGGACAAATCAAATGTTTTGTAGAAATTGAAGATGAAAAAAGAATATTTAAATCCTTTTTTACAAATAACGAAAAGGAAGAATGTAAAAATAGAATCGAAAATAGAAGCTTGTAAATCAAGCTTATAAGTATAGTCTTACTATTAAATATAAATAAATTTATTTTTGACAGACCGATAAATAAAATTAAATAATTTAAATACACCCAACGGATATATTTATTATTTCTTTATGTACACATCAGTTGAAGTAAATAATTACGTCCGCAAAATAATCTATACTTAACAGTAAAGATGAAATGGATATGATAAAAATTATTCTTTTACCCTCATCATATTTTCGTATTAAACTAGTGTTAAGTTAAACTTAATATGACGCATTAATGATATTTTATCATTACCTTTGAAAAAAAAAAGAAATGATAAAATATACAATTAAACTAACAAAGACGGAAGTTGAGGAATTGCATGCGATAATAAGCAAAGGTTCACATTCCTCACAAACATTTAGAATTGCTTATATT